>JAGBAS010000090.1 GCA_017938885.1 Clostridia bacterium | reverse complement strand
TAGGGCGTGACGGATGAGTAGCCACACGAAAAGTTTTTGATCTGCGCTGGGAAAAGCACTATAAAACACGATCAGGAAAGGTTTTTATATGGAGGAAAGCAGATCATTTCCCTTCGGGAAATGTCCATTTATCGGCTACTCATCCACCGCTTCGCGGTCCCCCTTCCCTCACAAGGGAAGGCTCACGAGGAAACCCAACAGACCGATAAAACCCAATTTACTGTTCGGGCAAAACCTCTTTCGCGCGGAAGATCAAGCTCGCCCGTCCCTTCTGATCCACCACAAGGATGGCCTGCTCGGCCTCCCCCTCCTCATCCAAGATGCGGAAGGGCTCGCGGCGGGCGGCCTTAAGGGACAGAAATCCTGCGGACAGGGTAAACTCGTCCCCGTCCAAAGTCACGGTCATTTTCCCTGTAAATCTGTTGAGGGAATAGGTAATGGTATGCGTAGGCTCCTCGGCGGGGATGCGCCATGTGATGGTTTTCGCCATGGAGGATCCTCACTTGGCGGCCGCCTCGGTGGCGGCGGTCAGGGTATTCTGCATGAGCATGGTGATGGTCATGGGGCCCACACCGCCGGGAACGGGGGTGATATAGGAGGCCTTGGGTGCCACGGTGGCAAAGTCCACGTCACCCGTGAGCTTGCCGTCTGCGCGGCGGTTCATGCCCACGTCAATGACCACGGCCCCTTCCTTGACCATGTCCCCCGTGATGAAGTCGGCCTTACCGATGGCCACCACGAGAATGTCGGCGCGGCGGGTCACCTCGGAGAGATCCTTGGTGCGGCTGTGGCAAATCGTCACGGTGCCGTTGGCCTGGAGCAGGAGCATGGCCATGGGCTTGCCCACGATGTTGGAGCGACCCACCACCACACACTCCTTGCCGGTGCAGTCGATGCCGGAACGGCGGATCAGCTCCATGACACCTGCGGGGGTACAGGGCAGGAACTTCTGGTTGCCGATCATGATCCTGCCGACATTGTAAGGATGGAAGGCGTCCACGTCCTTCCTCGGATCAATGCGGAGCAGGATGGACTCCTCATTCAGATGCTTGGGAAGGGGCAGCTGGCAGAGGATGCCGTGGATGGCGGGATCGGCGTTGAGCTTGTCCACCAGGGCCTCCAGCTCGGCCTGGGTGGTGGCTTCGGGCAGCTCGTAGGCCTCGGAGTAGAAGCCCACCTCCTCACAGGCGCGACGCTTGTTGCGGACGTAGACCTGGGAGGCGGGGTCAGTACCCACGATGATGACCGCCAGACCGGGGGTGATGCCGGTCTCGGCGATGAACTTTTGGGTATTCTCCTTGATCTCCCCGCGGACGGCGGCGGAGATGGCTTTTCCGTCAATAATGTTGGCCATGGTCTTGTTCTCCTTTTATTCAGTATCGGTATCGTCCGTGACGGTGTCCTCGCCATCGGCGGACGGGAGAGGAGCCTCTTCCTCGGAGGATCGGGTATCGGTCTCCTCGGTGGTCTCGGTGGAAGCGACGGTAGCAGTGTCCCCGCCCTCGGCTGTCTCGGTCACTGCCGCCCCCTCGGCGGGAACGGCCTCCGCCCAGCGGACGGTCAGCCACTTGTCAAGCTTCCCGTTTCGGGTCAGAACCGATCCGACTACCATGAGGGTCACGCCCGCCACGAAGCAGACAAGACCCACCACCTGGGAGATGCGGAAGGAACCCACATACAGGCTGTCGGTACGCAGACCCTCGATGAAGAATCGACCGAAACCGTACCAGGCAAAATACATAAGGGTGATCTGGCCATTGAACTTTTTCTTGCGGTAGAGCAGGGTAATGAGGGTAAAACCGACCAGATTCCAGAGGGATTCGTAGAGGAAGGTGGGGTGGTAGTAGCGCATGATATCCCCCTCGGTGTATTCCGAGATCAAACCCATGCGGAAGGGGTAGAGGAAATGATCCTCCGCCACCTCATAGCCGTAAGCCTCACCGTTCATGAAATTGCCCCAGCGGCCGATGGCCTGCGCCAGCCCCACACCGGGAGCCACACAGTCGGTGAGCTTCAAGGGGTTGATCTTTTTGACGAGGCAGGTCACGACAATAGCGGTACAGCCCGCGATAATGCCCCCGTAAATAGCCAGTCCGCCCTCCCAGATGGCGATGACGTCCATGAAATTCTTGTACTCATGGGTATCCAGGGTAGTGACTACGTAGTAGAGACGGGCACCGATGACGCCGAACAGGACGGTGAAAATGCCGATGTCCAGAATGTCGTCGGTCTTGACCCCCTCCTGCTTGCCGCGAATCAGGGCGTGTACAAAGGCGGCGACAATACCCAGCATGATGATGACGCCATACCAGTAGATGGCTTTGCCGAACAACTCAAAGGCCACGCGGTCAAAGGAAAATTCCCCGATGCCCAGGCCGGGAAAGGATACGGTCGTGCTCATAAAAGCTCCTTTCTGATCTTGAAAACTTACGGATCCTCCTCCGATGGAAGAACCACCGAAAGGGTATATTGGCTGTCGCGGAAGGTCTGATCGAACAGCTCCTCCGCGTCGGCTGAGGTGATGCTGTCCAGTACCGCAAAGAAATCGTAGGCGCAGAGCCCGTCGGTGGCGTAGCTGCTGAGAAGGGCGGCGATGTCCTCAGTGGTATCGAAACCGGCCACGAACTCGGCGTAGAGAATACGCTTGGCGCGGGAAAAATCTGCCTCGGGGATACCGTTTTCGCGTATGCGCTCCACGAAGGAGAGGAACTCACCGAACACCTCCTCAGGGCAGTCGCTCTCCCCCGACAGGTCAAAATAGCCGTAGGCGAGCCTTGCGGGCAGGCGGGGGGAGTCTCCCACCAGGTAGCCGTAGGACATTCCCGGGCTGACGAGGCCTCGCTCAAAGAGGTCGCTGTAGAAATCCCCCGCATGGGAGAAGAGAGTTTCGCAGAGGGCCGACATGGTCAGATCCCGCCGCCAGAGAGCTTTCCGGCCAACGGGTAGCTCGGGACACTTGACGCCTATGCAGAAGATGGGCTTGGAAATCGGTCTGCGGGTGGTCATGCGGGAGGAAAAGACGGCAGGCCTTACCCGCATACGCGGGCTTGCGGCGGGGATAGCGTACCGCTCCCCGTCGGGAAAGCGCACCATGATCTTCTGCACCAGGGAACAGACTTCCTCGGGAGTCACCCGCCCGCAAACCGTCAGCACCATGTTGTCGGGGCGGTAAAAGGTATGGAAGGCCTCCCGCAGAACGGTCGGGGTGATACGGCGGATGGATGCCTCACTGCCGCAGATCTCCTCCTGTACGGGATGTCTGCCGAACAAAGCCGTTCGGGCGGCGGCACAGCACTTCTCCCAGGGGTCATCGGCGTTCATACGGATCTCCTCCGCAATGATGTCCCGTTCCCGGGTTACCGATTCCGAAGTGACGTACAGCTCGGACACCATGGACAGAAGTGCCGTCAGGGCATCGGGAAAGCGGTCGGTACAGGAGAAATAATATACGGTGCGGTCGTGGGAGGTGTAGGCGTTGGACTCAGCACCGCAGGCGGCGAAGTCGTCGTCGTAGCTGTCGCTCCCGTGATGCAGAGCAGGATCCCGCTCGAACATTTTATGCTCCAGGAAGTGAGCCGTACCCATAGGCAGGGTACGTCCGCCGTCGCGGCGGGCGAAGCGATCCATGGAGCCATAGCCCACGCTGACGGCGGCGTGGTAGGTGGCGCGATCCTTGGGACAGACCAGTATCCGCAGACCGCAGGAAAGGCGGGTCTCGGTGTAGCTCTCTTCCAATCGAGCACAGGTATGCAGGGTCAGTTCACTCATCATAGTCCTCCTCACCCTCGAAGGTGTCGTCGGAAGTACCGTTGAGGAAAAATACCGTATCGGGTCTGAAGCCCGCCGCGACCCGCGCCACGTCGGCAGGCGTCACCCGCAGGATCCGTGCAAGCTCCTCCTCGGGGGTGTCGGGGGTGTCGTTCAGCAAGCGTCCTAAGGCAAAGACCTCCAGGGAGGATTGGCTGTCCCCCATCTGACGGTAGGCATTTTGCAGGGACAGCTTGGCCAGCTCCACGTCGGCGGGATCAATACGTCCCGTTTGCATGGCGTTGAGTTGCTCGCGGATGGCTTCCTCAGCCTCACCGCGCTTGTCGGGGCGAATACCGCAGGAGACCCAAAGGATACCCTTGGTCATATCCAGAGCGGAGTCGCAAAAGTAGCAAAGTCCCCGCTCCTCCCGCACAAAACGGAACAGAAGGGAGCCCTGCATGACCCCGAACAGTTCGTTGCAAACGGCGTAGGCCGCCAGGGCGTCGGGATCGCTCCGCAGGGTGTGGAAGCTCTCCCCGCAGGACCAGGCCATGCAAAGCTTGCCCTGGGAGACCGCCATATCCTCGGAGTCGGAACGGGGGGCTTGCGGGGGAACGTGGACGGCGGAGGAGACCTGACAAGGGGATGCAGGGCTCCACCCCGCAAAGGCCTTGGAAAAGGCGGCCGCCACCTCGTCCTCGGAGGCTCTGCCCGTATAGAACACCTCCAGACGGGCAGAGGACAACAGCCGCTTATGGTGCACCGTCACTTGGGCGGGGGTGATGGCAGAGACCTGCTCCACGGTGCCGCCGATGGAGATGCCGTAGGGCTCCCCCTCGCACATGATCTCTCTCAGGCGGTTCCCCGCGTAGGCGCGGGTATCGTTGCGCAGGGAGCGGAGGCTGTCGCAGAGGGACTGCTTCTCCTTCTCCACAGCGTCGGTACGCAGATTGCCGTTGACCTCCCGCAGAGGACGCAGGATCATGTCGGCCAGCAGCTCCATGACCCCGCCCACAATGTCCATGTGGGCGTCAGCGGGGGGCAGAAAGGCCTGCTCGGGCATTTCGGCGGTGTAGACCACCACGTGGCTGTCCCCGTGGAGGTAGTTCCGGATGGTGAGGGTGGTGCCGTACAGCTCGTCCAGGCGGCGGTTGAGAAGTGACAAACTGGGATAACCCCGGCTTCCCCGCCGCAGGATGCCGAAGAGCAGGGTGGTCAAGGGAGAGCTGTCGGGGTCGGCGGGAAGCACCCAGACCAGGCTCAGCCGGGCGGTCTTGAAGCGGGTGTCCCGGGTGTGGCGGAGGGTGGCGGCGGGGTTGAGGATCAGCGTTTTGGTGTCAGTCATGCTTGTGCTTGATCCCATCCCAGATCTCGTCCAGCTCGGCCATGGTCAGAGTCTCCATATCCTTCCCCGCGTCGATCACGGCATTCTCTACCTTCTCAAAGCGGTCAATGAACTTATTGGTGGCGTGGTACAGAGCCTCCTCGGACTTGACCCCCAGCTTGCGGGCCAAGGATGTGACTGTCAAAAGCAGGTCGCCCAGCTCCTCCTCCACGGCGGCTTGGTCTCCCGATGCGGCGGCGGCCTTCACCTCGGCGATCTCCTCGTCCAGTTTTCTGTAGACCTCGTCGGCACTTCCGAAATCGAAGCAGGCAGCCTTCTTGCCCACCTTCTGAGCCCGCATGAGGGCGGGGTACATGGGGGGAATGGCGCGGAGCTTGTCGGTGACGGTGACTCTCTGCTTCTCCTCCCCCTTGATGGCCTCCCAGTTCCGGAGCACCTCGGCGGAGTTCTCCACCTCGACGGTGCCGAACACGTGGGGATGGCGGTGAATGAGCTTGGCGCAGATGTCGTTGGAGACCTCCTCCATGCCGAAGACGTCCTTCTCCTGCTCGATGCGGGCGTGGAAGACCACCTGCAACAGCACGTCGCCCAGCTCCTCCCGGAGCAGGACGGGATCCTCGGTGTCAATGGCCTCGATGACCTCGTAGGTCTCCTCAATGAAGTCGTTGCGGATGGATCTGTGGGTCTGCTCCATGTCCCAGGGGCAGCCGCCCTCGGATCGAAGAAGCTCCACGACGGTCACCAGATCGTCGAAGGTGTAGGGGGTAGTCTTTTCCAGTAAGTAGCGGATATTTTGGTCACGCTGTTCTTTGGTGAGCTTGTTCATGGTTGGTTTCCTTCTTTTTATCTGTAGGTAATTGTTTTCCAAGTAAGAGAACGATCAGCATCCCTGCGCCGTAGAAACAGGCGACGCAGACGACGGTAGCGATCGTATGAAGAGGGGTCACGGTCTGCCAGCCCAGCAAAGACCGTAAAAGCTTGGTCAAGGTCACGGCTCCCACCGCCATGCCCGCGGGGAGGGCTACGGTAGAAAGTCCCCCACGGAGGGTAGGGAGCATATCGGGGGCGTATCTCGCGATGAAGATGAGATTGCAGACCACGATCACGGTGTCGCAGAGCAGGGAACTGACGGGGGCCCCCGCCATGCCCCAGCCCTCGCGGCCCAGCAGGATATAGGCGGTAACAGTCTTGGCCCCCACCCCCAAGAGCATGGAGATGATGGGCTTATGAGCCTTTCCGGCAGCCTGGAGCATAGCCCCCGTGACCGTGGTCAGACAGGCGGCGGGAACCGACAGTCCCAGACAGGAGAGCCACGGCGTCGCCTGAGCCACCGCCTCGGGCTGACCGCGAAAGAGCAAGGCCAGGATATCCTCAGCAAACACGGAAATTCCCAAAGCGGCCGGGAACGCCAGAAGCAGGGTTACTCCCAGTGCCGAGGCGGCGGTCTTTTTGAGGGCGGGAATGCCCGCCTTCCCTTCCCGCAGGGCCGCTGACAGGGCGGGAGTGGCGGAGAGGGCTACCGAGGTGGTCAGAGAGGGCAGGATGTTGAACACAGGCACCGCCAGGGTGGAGTAGCACCCGTACAGGGCGGTGGCCTCGGATGCGGTGTACCCCACGGCCTGCAAGCGGCGCAGGATGAGGGCCAGGTCGATGCATTTGGTAAGGCTGATGACCCCCGCACTCACCGTGACGGGGATGGCGGTGGCCAAGAGGGGCTTCAGGATGGGGCGGGCTTCCCCGTCCGCAGAGACGGCAGGCAGAGGGGCGTGGCGGTCGGTTAAGGTCTTGTGGCAGAGAAGGTACACCACCGACAGAGCCGTGCCGACGGTCAGCCCCAGAACGGCGTAAGCGGCGGCCGCGGGGAGAGATTCACCCCGCGACAGAGCCAAGCCCGCGAAGGCCAGCCCCAGAAACAGCTTACCCGCCGCCTCCATGACCTGGGAGATCGCGGTGGGCAGCATGGAGCGCCTGCCCTGGAAGTAGCCCCGAAAGGCTGAGGACAGGCAGATGAGGAAAACGGTGGGGGAGATAGCCCGCATACAGGCGGCGGACAGGGGACTGCCCAACAGCGCCGCGAAGGGAGCGGACAACCCCCACAAAAGCAGGGTCCCGACGCCCCCCACCCCCGCAAAGAGAGCGAGCGACACCCGAAAGACCCGTCCCGCGTCCCGGGTGTTTCCCTCCGCCTCAAAGGCGGCGATGAGCACCGACATGGCCACGGGAAGCCCCGCCGTGGAGATGACGCAGAACAGGGCGTACAGCTCGTAGGCGGTGTTGAAGTACCCCATGCCCTCGGTGCCCAGGTAGTTCAGCAGGGGGATGCGGTAAAAGAGCCCGATGACCTTGACGGTCAGGGAGGACAGGGTCAGGATCCCCACCCCCGAAAGGAAGGAGGGGCGTTTGGTCGTATGGTTTCGCAGCATGGCATACCTCGCGGAAAGGATTCCCTACAGGGTATGCGGTCAGCCGTGTTTTTAGAGCAGAATAAACTCGTGGTACAGGGAATTCTCCGCAAGGCAAGTGGGGTCGATGCCCTCTACCCCCTCCACGGAGGAAAGGATCCGCCGGGACCACTCCACCTCCTGCCCATCGCAGGGCTGCTCGGTAAAGATGCGGCGGAGATGGGGTGCCAGCATATGGATATCGAAGGCCATATTGGAGTCGATGCCGTAGTCGCAGGTGTGGGCATAGGGGTAGATGGATCTCTCCTCGTTGTCACGGACGCTGTGCCACAGGGTGAGGGTAAAATCGGGGGAAGTACCCCGCTTGGCCTCGTCCCGCACCAATCGGCGGAGGAGTCGGATCTCGTCGGGAGCGAAGACCCGCTCGGTGCCATCGGGGGCCACCAGGACCGTCTCCTTCATGACGTTGATGAAGATGCTCCGCTCGGGGACACCCGCAAAGAGGGCCGCCACCTCGGGGTAGACCGCCTGGATGCCCTCGAAGAGGAAGATGGGCTCCTCGTCCTCGGCCACGGTCAGCTCGCGGTAGCCCTCGGTATAGCCCGTCACGAAATCGAAGATGGGGATACGGGCGCTTCCCTTCTCCAGGAGATCGCGGACGCAGGCGGCCAGGGCGGGGAGGTCGATGGCGGCCACCGAATCGTAGTCCAGCTTGCCGTCGGATCGGCTCTCGGCCATAGCCTCCAAGACGTCGCGGCCGTAGAAGAAATCGTCGATGGAGATGGGGTGCACCACCCGTCCGGCGGCCTCCAGAACCGCAGTCAGCTTGTCAGCTGTGGTTGTCTTGCCCGCACAGGTAGGCCCCGACAGGCGGATGACCTTCACGCCGTGCTCAACGCAGTCGGCACAGATATCCCCGGCGGCGGCATCCAGGCGGGCATCAAAGTCCCGCTCGTTCTCCCCCACCAACGCCACCCCCACAGCGGGGTCGGCGAAGGTCAAGGGAAGGCGGACGGGATCGGAAGAAGAAAAAATTTTCATGGAACGGAGCTCCTTTCGGGAGAATACCAACAGGATCAGTCCAGCATACCTCGCTCGCGGTAGAAGGTCTCTGCCCTGGAAAGCTTTTCGCGGTTGGCGGTCTCGCCTGCCTCGTCCAGGTACTCGTAGGGGTACTTGGGATTGAACATACGGTCGATGAAACGGGGAGAGCCGTCCACGGGAGCGTAGTCCACCAGCTTGGTAACGGCACCCGCGCCTGCGGCGAAGATGGAGTGGACCTCCTCCATCATGTAGATGTTATAGAGTCCCTCGTAGCCGGTCAGGGCGAAGCCCACGTTCTCGAAATTGCCCACGGTATTCTTCTGACGGTACATATAGTAGGGAATATACCCCTCGTGTGCGCATTGGATCTGGGAATAATCCACGCATTTGCCCGTGTCGCCGCCCCGCATGGAGTAGATATCGGCACCCGCGTGACGGAGCTCAGCGGACTTTTTCACACAGAAGGTATGTACCGTAACGTTCTCGGGGCGCAGGGCCATGATACCGTCAAAGGAGGCCGAGAAGGTTTTGAAGCTGTCCCCGGGCAGTCCCGCGATGAGGTCGGTGTTGATAACGGGGATCCCCGATGCGCGGGCGATCTCGTAGGCCTTGTAGAACATCTCGGTGTTATGGGCGCGTCCGATGTTGCGGAGCACGTCGTCACACAGGGTCTGGGGATTGACGCTGACACGGCCCACTCCGTACTCCCGCGCCACAGCCAGCTTTTCGGCAGTAATGGTATCGGGTCTGCCCGATTCCAGGGTGTATTCCTCCAGGGCGCGGACGTCGGTCATGCGCTCCACCGCTCCCAGGAGATAGGCGAGCTGCTCCGGCTCCAGGATGGTAGGCGTGCCGCCGCCAACGTAGATGGTGCGTACCTTCAGACCCAGGCGGCTTATGGTCGCAAAGGTCTCCTCCAGGTCGTGAACGAGGCGGGTCAGATAGTCGGGAATGAGGGACAGAAGCCGCTTGGAGGTGTAGGACACGAAGGAGCAGTAGGCGCACCGCGTGGGGCAGAAGGGGATGGAGATGTATACCGAGCAATCCTTTCTGCCGGGCGTGCCGATGAGCCGAGCCTCGTTGATGGCCACGTCGGTGGCCAGAGCGGCCTTCTTGGGGATGACGAAATAATCCTTGGTGAGTTCCTTGCGAATGCGGGTCTTGCTCATACCCTTGCGCAGAAGCTCGGTAGCCACCTTGGAGGGGCGCACCCCCGTCAGCATACCCCAGGAGGAGCGGTAGCCCATGACCTGCTCACAGACCGAGGTCACGGCATCTCCCAGTGCGATCTTCTCCCGACGCTCGCGGGTGTAACCCTCATCATAGTCGTAATGACGGGTGACCTCAGCGGTCTGGCCGCGATAGGAAAGCTTGGCGGTAACGTCGATGCCCGCCTCGGGGGACTTGGTCAGATTCACCCACATCTCGGGGGTATCCTCGGTGACAGGCTCGTCGTCCGAGAACTTGGAGCCCGGGAAGAATATCATACAGAGGGTCTGTATGTAGTATTTGTTGACCGGGCCTTCTATATAGAGTCTCATGATTTTCTCCGAATATTCCTGTATTTTGGATGCATTCACGGAGGGCGTTCCCTCAGCAGTCGGGTTCATGGGGGAGTCAGGCGCAGGGGAGTTGCGTTTTGGGTTCATGCGTTTATCTTTCTTTGTTTGGATTTATATCTTGGCGGCCGGCTTCAGCACGTCGCTCTCCATAACAATGGTCACAGGCCCGTCGTTGAGGAGGGACACCTTCATATCCGCACCGAACTGCCCGTGTCCCACGTGCTTCACGTAGGCTCTTGCCTTCTCCACGAACAGCTCGTAAAGGCGGTTCGCCTCAGCGGGGGCGGCGGCACCCAGGTAATCGGGACGGTTGCCGTGCTTATAGTTGGCCAGGAGGGTGAACTGGGACACCACCAGCATTTCGCCGTCGATGTCCTGGACCGAGCGGTTCATCTTGCCGTTTTCGTCCTCGAAGATGCGAAGCTTGACCATTTTCTGAAGCATCCGCTCCAGATCCTCCTCGGTGTCGCCCACGGCGACTCCCAGCAGGACGAGCAGGCCGTGGCCGCAGGAGCCGATGAGTTCTCCGTCTACCTCCACCGAGGCGGAGGTGACGCGTTGAATGACTGCTTTCATGGTTAAGTCCCTTCTTATGAGAATCCTCTGGTCACGTCCAGAATGTTTTTCAGACCGCGCAGACGGGAGACGATGGAGTTGTAATGCTCCACGTTCTTACAGCTGACCTTGAGGTTGATGATGACACGGTCGGCACCTGCCTTCTGGGAGTTGATCTGAAGGATGGAAACCTTCATATCCGCCAGAGCAACGGTGATATCCGCCAGCACACCCACCGTATCCAGAGTATGCACCTGGAGCAGTGCCTCGTATACGCTCCCCCTCGATTCGCTGACAGCTCCCTCCCAATGGGCGGGCTTCCAGCGGTCGGCCATGTCGGGGTTGTCACGCCCCTGGATGTGGTTGGGGCAATCCTGCTTGTGGATGGAGATACCGAAGCCCTTGGTGACAAAGCCTACCACGTCGTCTCCGGGCAGGGGATTGCAGCACTTGGCGAACTTGACGGCACATCCCTCGGCTCCGTCCACCACGATCCCGCTGTTGTGCTTGAGGTTGTGGGGGCGGGCAGAGGTGACTACCTGAGACACATCCTCGGCGGTCATCTTGGCGGCGGAAGCAATTTCCTCAGGCACTTCGGGAGGCGTCATGGCATCCAGCTCGTCCTTGAGGCGGCGGAGGGTCTTGGTGACGGGAAGCTCGCCGTAGCCGATGGAGTTATACATATCGTCCACGGTGGAGTAGCCCATCTTGGCGGCCACGGCGGCGGCGGCCTCGGCGCGTTTGGACTCAGGCAGACGGGGAGCCAGCTTCTTGACCTCGGCCTCCACGGCAGCCTTACCCACCACGATATTATCAGCTCTCTTTTCCCGCTTGAACCACTGGCGGATCTTGTTCCGCGCTTCTCCGGTGCGGACGATGTTCAGCCAGTCGCGGCTGGGGCCCTTGGCAGAGGAAGAGGTGAGGATCTCCACGATCTCGCCGTTCTCCAGCACCCGATCGATGGGAACGATACTGCCGTTGATCTTGGCACCCAGCATCTTGTTACCCACCTCGGAATGGATGGCGTAGGCGAAGTCGATGACCGTAGCCCCCTGGGGCAGGGCGCGGACGTCGCCCTTGGGGGTGAATACGAAGACCTCGTCGTGGAAGATATCGATCTTCAGGGCAGTCATGAACTCCTCGGGGTCGCGGGTACCGTCCTCGGTCTCAATGAGGCGGGCGATCCACTCCAGCTTCTTGTCCATGTCCTCCTTGGAGGCGGCACCCGACTTATACTTCCAGTGGGCGGCGATACCGTACTCGGCGATGTGGTGCATCTCCCAGGTACGGATCTGGACCTCAAAGGGAATACCGTCCCGGCCGATGACCGTAGTATGGAGGGAGCGGTACATATTGGGCTTGGGGATGGAGATATAGTCCTTGAAGCGGCCGGGGATGGAGTTGAACATCTCGTGGATGATACCCAACACGGTGTAGCACTCCAGCTCGGTGTCCACGATGATACGCATGGCATAGAAGTCGTAGATCTCGTCGAAGGACTTGTTCTGCTTGAACATCTTGCGGTAGATGGAATAGGCGGTCTTGATACGGCCTTCCAGGTGGAACTTGATGCCGTTTTCGTTGAGCTTTTCCGCCACGATGCCTCGGATATTCTCGATAAATCCCAGGCTCATGCCGTACTTGCGCTCGATCTCGTCCCGCACCTCCACGTAGCCGATGGGATCCAGGTACTGCATAC
>JAGBAS010000089.1 GCA_017938885.1 Clostridia bacterium | reverse complement strand
GGCCAGGGACTCGCGGATGCGGTCGGTGAAGGCCTTTACGGTGGAATTGTCCTTCTCGATGGAATCCCACTTGTTCACCACAATGATGGTGGCCTTTCCGGCCTCGTGGGCGATGCCTGCAATCTTTTCGTCCTGCTCGGTGATGCCCACCGAGGCATCGATCATGAGCAGGCAGACGTCAGCTCGCTCCACTGCCATGTGAGCGCGGAGCACCGAATACTTTTCGATCTGATCTCCGATCTTGGATTGACGGCGGATGCCGGCGGTATCAATGAAGGTGAAGGTGCCGCGCTCATTGACCAGTCGGGTATCTACCGCGTCACGGGTGGTGCCTGCAATGTCAGAAACGATCATGCGGTTCTCGCCCAGGAAGCGATTGATGATGGAGGATTTGCCCGCGTTGGGCTTACCGATGACGGCGATTTTGATGCCGCTCTCCTCTTCTTCGCCTTCTTCCCAATCGGCCAGAGCCTCACAGCAGGCATCCAGCAGGTCGCCCGTGCCCGAGCCGTGGATGGAGGATACCGCCACGGGATCGCAGTCAAATCCCAGCTCGTAGAATTCGTAGTACTCGTAAGGGAGATCGCCCACGCGGTCGCACTTGTTGATGCAGGGAATGATGGGCTTGCCGCTCTTCTGGAGCATGACCGCAATGTCACGGTCAGCGGCGGTGAGCCCCGTGCGAACGTCGCACATGAAGATGATGACGTCGGCATCATCAATGGCGACCTGGGCTTGCACCTTCATCTGAGACAGTATGATATCGTCTGTCTTGGGCTCGATACCGCCCGTGTCGATGAGGACGAGCTGACGGCCGTTCCACTCGGTCTCGCCGTAGATGCGGTCGCGGGTGACGCCGGGGGTGTCCTCCACGATGGAGCGGCGCTCACCGATGAGCTTGTTGAAAAGAGTGGATTTGCCGACGTTGGGACGGCCTACGACGGCGATGATAGGCTTGGACATGGTTATGGTCTCCTTTCGGTAAGGGGATGGAATTGGAATTCGTAATTCGCAATTCGTAATTCGTAATTGGTTATAGGGGATCGCAACGGGAACAGGTATGGGGAAACAAGGGGAAGTATCATGATGGATCGCAACGATCGGTATCGGCTGTACAGGAACGTATGGGTCTCGTATCGTAATTACGAATTACGCATTACGAATTACGAATTTTCACTCGATCCCCAGCAATTCCTTGATAAACTCCGCCCCGTTATTCTTTCCCGCGCGGATGGGGACGCCCAGCTTTTCGGACAGCTCGGCGGGGGTCATATCGTCCAGGAACATGGCCTCGTCAGCCCGCAGGGTGTTCTCGGGGATAATCAGCTCATCGCCCAGCTCCTTGCCTACGAGCTGTTCAAACATATCCTTGCCCGTGAGCAGGCCCGCTACCGTGACGGATTCGCCGAAGAAGTGGTTGATAATCTCGTAGACGTGGACAGTCAGACCCTCCACCACGGCCTCCAGACGGGCGGCCATAGCTTTTATGGTGGGGTAAGCGGCCACACCCGTGCAGACCGACACGGTGCGGGGGGCCTTGTAGTCGGGGAGGTACTCGTCGAGGAAGTTCATCTCGTCCTCGAATTCGGTCATGAGGGAGGTGATCATGCCCACACCGTTCTCGATCTGGGCATAGCCCTCGTAGTAGTCCTCGGAGGGGAGGGGAAGCCCCGCCTTGAGGTAGAGCTCGTCGGCGCAGAAGAATTTTCTGGAGCCGCACTCGGCAAGGCACTTCTCCGCGAAGGCCTCCACCTGACGGATCACCCCGGCGGCCTCCTCGGGGGAGTAGGTGGTCAGAGGGTAGAGCTTGTCCCGATACTTGGTCAGCCCCGCGGGGACGATGGACACGCTCTCCATGGCGTCGCCTAAAGCATACAGGTCACGCATGGAACGATCCAGCTCGGGGCCGTCGTTGATGCCGCGGCAGAGGACTAACTGACCGCACAGGGTGATGCCCGCCTCGGCCAGTCGGGGCAGATAATCCAGCACCAGCCCCGCCCGCTTGTTGTGCATCATCTTCACCCGCAGCTCGGGGTTGGTGGTATGCACCGAGACGTTGACCGGAGAAATGTGCATCTCAATGATGCGGTCGATGTCCTTGTCGCGGAGGTTGGTCATGGTGATGAAATTGCCGTGGAGGAAGGACAGGCGGCTGTCGTCGTCCTTGAAGTAGAGGGTCTCCCGCATTCCCTTGGGGAGCTGGTCGATGAAGCAGAAGATGCACTTGTTCTCGCAGGAGTGCTTCTTGTCCATCAGCGGGGTCTCGAAGTCCAGACCGATGTCGTCGTACTCCCGCTTGCGGATGGTGACCTCAAAGGGAACGCCGTCGCGGGTCAGCTCCAGCCTGACCTCGGTGGCGGTGAGGAAGAAGCGGTAGTCCAGCACGTCGGTGACCTCGCGGCTATTGATGGATATGAGGGTGTCCCCCGCGACAATGCCGTGACGCTCGGCGCGGCTGTGGGGGATGACGGAGGTGATCTTGACCATGTGGGTGGCTCCTTTCCTCGGGGGTGCTTACGGTATAGTGCTCCATAATAATCCAACTTATATTATACCACAAAGAAAGGGAATTGTCAAATGGGAAAATGGGGATTCTTTATATTTTGTAGAGAAATATATGGGGGAATTGCACAAAAGAAGACCGCCGAAGGATCTCCCCTCGGCGGTCATCCTTTTATGTTCTTACAATAACCTCACTCCCACCCCACCGATACACCTCAAACACCCCCACGTATTTCCCGCCGATCTTCTCCATGAAGGAAGCGGGCTTTTTCAGTTTCTCCAGCATGGCGGCAAGCTCGGCCTCGTCGTCGGGCATCTGGTACAGCCACTCCATGGGGGCGGTGGACACCTTGCGGCAGTCGTCGTAGGCGTCGCGGTTCTTGTAGCGCACGATGGCCACGATGCGGTCGGAGATGACCTCCTCGATGGCGGCAACGGCGACCTCGGGGTCAAGGGCGGAGGCCACCTCGGCCTGGCCGAAGCGGAGGGTACAGGTCCCCGCAAAGCCCTTGCGCCCGCTTACGGTGAGGGACACCGAAAAACGCCCGTCCTCGGGGTGAGGCAGGATGTATTCCAGGGTCTCCTCCCCCTTGTCGGTGGTATCGCTCACCACACGGGGGCGGTTGTCGCGGGGGAAGCGGGGGGTGAAGGTGCGGGTCAGGAGGGCGGCGTATTCGGAGAGGGTGAATTGTGGCATGGCGTTCTCCTTTGGCAGTCGTGGTCGATCCCCGGGCGGTTGGCATCGCGCGAGATCGGGTGAAAATTTTCTTCGCAACCCCTTGCAATATCGGGGATTCTATGGTACAATTATACATGATCCCGCGCCAAAATGCAAGAGCAAATTGTAAATTCGGAGGTTCCTATGGAGCAGATCTATACCATACCCGTAAACGAAGCCTTTGAGGCCTCCCGCGACGACCCGACATGCGGCTGTCCCATGTGCGCCATCTACCGCAAGCTGGAGGAGAACGAGCTGGATCTCATCCTCGGCGCCTCCATGATGGAGCCCGACGTCCGCATCAAGACCAACGAGCAGGGCTTCTGCCGCCTCCATTACGATCTCATGTTCGTCCGCAAGAATCGCCTGGGCATGGCCCTGACCCTGGAGAGCCATCTGAAGGAATTGCAGGAGGATATCAAGGACGGCGGTCTCTTCGGTGCCCCCGGGAGCAAGCCCGTCAAGCGCATCGCCGAGCTGGAGCAGTCCTGCTACGTCTGCAAGCGCATCCAGTATCACTTCGAGCATATGGCCGAGTGCGTGGTCTACCTCTGGGACGCCGACGAGGACTTCGGCCCCAAGCTCCGCGCCCAGCCCTACTTCTGCATCCCCCACTACAAAAAGCTTCTGGAGTACGGACAGAAGCGGTTGAACAAGAAGAAGCTGGCTCAGTTCTCCTCCGAGGTGGGCAAGGTGGTCAACGATTACATGACCACCCTCACCGACGACGTCAGCTGGTTCTGCAAGAAGTTCGACTACCGCTACGATGCCGAGCCCTGGTACAACTCCAAGGACGCCGTGGAGCGGGCCATCAAATTCATCCGCTCCGACATCCACAATAAGTAAGGAGCAGGGAAGCACCCTATGAACTATCTCCTGCTGTTTCTGACCGCCCTGTTCATCGTCTTCCAGAAGGTCATACAGGACCGCTACAACGCAAAATGCCGATCGGGCGTGTTCCTTTTCAGCGGCATGATCTCCTTCTTCGCCATGTGCTTTTTCATGGCGGTCAACCGCGACTGGACCTGGTCAAGCGAGCTGGTCATTCCCGCCGTCTCCTTCGGTCTGTCCTACGCCGCCGCCACGGTTTTCGTGGTGCTGGCCATCAAGTGCGGCTCTTTGGCGAAGACCACCCTCATCACCTCCTATTCTCTTCTCGTTCCCGCCTTTGCGGGCCTCATCATTCTCCGCGAGCCGCTGGGCCTCCCCATGATCGTGGGTATGATCCTCCTGGTCCTGTCCCTGTGGCTCACCAACCACCGCAAGAAGACCGCCGATACCCCCAAGGAAAAGATCACCCTCAAATGGCTGGTCTTCGTTCTTTTGGGCTTTGTGGGCAACGGTATGTGCTCCACGGTGCAGAAGCTGACCCCACACTACCTGGGGGCTGATGTCAACCAGAACCTCTACATGATCGCCGCCCTGGGACTCTCCACCGCAGTGCTGATCGCCGCCTCCTTTCTCACGAAGGAGACAGACCTCAAATCCACCCTCCGCGTGGGCGGTCCCCTGTCCCTGTTCTGCGGGCTCTTCAACGGCGCGGTCAACTACCTCGCCATCTATCTCAATCAGTTCATCCCCGCCTCCGTCATGTTCCCCGTCCTCTCGGCGGGGGAGATCATCCTCATCGTCCCCTACTCCCTCCTGGTGCGCCGCGAGCGCTTCACTGCCAAGCAGTGGGCAGGATTCGCGGTGGGGGTGGTGTCGGTGGTGCTGTTGAACCTTTGACCAAACAAAGATACAAGATACGAGATATTCTTGGGTTTGAAGCTATCCTGTATCTTGTATCGGCCGAGCTTGCTCGGCGTGTATCTTGTATCTCTACACCAATCATCCCCTATAAGGAGCTTTCCCATGATCGACCTACTCGAACTCCACAAATACTTCATCCTCAAGCACCTCCGCCCCGGTGACGTGGCGGTGGATTTCACCATGGGCAACGGCCACGACACCGAGTTTCTGTCCAAGACCGTAGGCCCCGAGGGCTTCGTCTACGCCTTCGATATCCAGGAGCAGGCCCTGTCCTCCACCCAGGAGCATCTGGTGAAGGCGGGCTGTCCCGATAACTACCAGCTGATCCTGGATTCCCACTCCAACGTCAAAAAGTACGTGGATGTCCCCTTCAAGGCGGGGATGTTCAATCTCGGCTGGCTCCCCGGTGGGGATAAATCCATCACCACCCTCCGCGAGACCACCCTCCCCGCCATCCGTGACGCCATCAGTCTCATGGATAAGGACGCCATTCTCAACATCGCGGTCTACCCCGGTCACAAGGAGGGCGACGCCGAGGGTCAGATGATCCTGGACTACCTGGCGGGCATCTCCCGCCACCGCGTCTGCGCCACCCTGGTCAAGATCGTCAACTCTCCCACTTCTCCCTTCTTCATCGTGGTGGAGACTAAGCCGTAAACCCCGCAAAAACATGACCCGATAAGGAATATTTATGTTCAAGAAAACTCTCAAGACCGCTGTCGCCGCCCTTGTTTTGACTGCTATGCTGTCCTCCTGCGGCGGGGGCCTGCCCGCATACGATTATCAGATTGACATGAAGCCCTACGAAAACGCCGTCACCGCCGGCGGGAAGATCTACTTGACTTTGGTCAATAAAGAAAACCCCTGCGGCACCGATTACACACCCGAGGACCTGGCTTCCATCCCTTCCGAGCTGACCCTGTATGGCAAGGAGGTGCAGATGGAGTCCACCGCCGCCCTGGCCGCCGAGGCTCTGGTGCGGGAACTGCACGCCCGAGGCTACGACGACATCCGCATCACCAGCGGCTACCGCTCCTACGAATACCAGCAGATCCTCTTCAATACCTACCTCGGCAACGAGATGAGCAAGCACCCCGACTGGTCCACCGAGCAGTGCCGCGCCGAGGTGCTGACCTACTCCGCCCTCCCCGGGGAGAGCGAGCATCAGACGGGGCTGTGCCTGGATCTCATCAGCACCGAAAACGTGGTGCTGGACGAGTCCTTTGCCGATAACCCCGCCTACGCCTGGCTGACTGAAAACGCCCATCATTTTGGTTTCATCCTCCGTTATCCCAAGGGCAAGGAGGGAACAACGGGCTACACCTACGAGCCTTGGCATTACCGCTTCGTGGGTACGGAGGCCGCCGCCAGGATTTACGAAAAAGGCTTGACGTTGGAGGAATACTTGGACTAACCCTGCGGCTTTGCTCGGTTCATCTCCTCCCGCTCTCTCCGTACCTCCGCTCGGATATCCCGCTCTATGGAGGCGGGGAGGCTTGAGAACAGTCGGGAGGCGGGCATATCTCCCGCCAGGGCGATATCGGTCAGTTGTGTTCCGATGATCCCCTCCTTGGCAAGGCCCACGGGGTCGGGGTAGATTTCCGAGGGATCCATATCGCTTGGTATGAGCTTTTTGGGCATGGAAAAGCCCTCCTTTCGGCGGCGATGCCGCTTGAGGGTAGTATGCCGCCAAACCCCCTCGGCTTGCGTGGAAAATCCTGCCTCTATCCCGGAATACAGGCGTATTTTCAAGTTTTTTCATATCTTCCTGCCCTGCCTGTCATGAAATCATCACATAATACGGGTATAATGGAAGCAGAAAAATCCATGGTGGGGTTCCCACCGCAGAAATACGGAGGTAGTCATCCTTTCATGAACGAATACGATCCAATGACAGACAACGCTTCGGGCAGTGACAGAAAACAGAATTCATATACCTATCGGACCGATGACGGAAGAGGGTATACCAATCCCGACGGCTCCCACGGCTTCATTTACAATCCCGACGGAGCTACAGGGGATCGCAAGACCCGCCGCTACAGAGGAGCCGTGATCGCTCTGATTACGGTGACCGTCACGCTTTTCGTTGCAGTCTGCTGTCTGGTAGGTGCCGTGATCGCCGCCCGCAGCCTGGGGGGAGATACTCTGCCCGTTGACCATGCGGAAACAACGGCAGAGCCCAACACCTCGGGCGGTCTCATCATCAACGAGGAAACCGATGCCGAGGGAGAAAACACACCGGACGTCGCGCTCCCCTCCACGGGAGAGGACGAAACGGTCAATTCCGAGCAGCCCGAGCCCGGCGATCTCTTTACCGAGACCGCGCCTCCCGTGGCTTCCATTGAAAAGCTCCCCCCCAAGCGGGAGGATAAGGACGGGGACGGACTCGCCGATATCGAGACCGACGAGAAAGGCCAGGTCATTACCTCGGCAGGGGACAGCACCCTGTCGGTGGCGACGGTGGTCAACCGCGTAGCCGCTTCGGTGGTGGAGATCACCACCGAGACCGTGGTGCAGTCCGATCGTCTGGGGCAGTACGTTACCTCAGGCGCGGGCAGCGGCGTCATCATTTCCCGAGAGGGCTTTATCGTCACCAACCATCATGTCATTGAGGGGGCTTCCTCGGTCACCGTCCGCCTCAATAACGGTAAGGAATTCGCCGCGAAGGTGGTGGGCACCGACGAGGAGACCGACGTGGCCGTCCTGTGGATCGATGCTACCGGTAATACCCTCACCGTTGCCACTCTGGGCTCCAGCTTTGACCTGGTGGTGGGGGAGGATATCCTGGCCATCGGCAACCCCATGGGCTCCCTGGGAGGCACCGTCACCGAGGGCATGGTTTCAGCCACCGCCCGTCAGATCAACGTCAGCGGAAATACCATGACCCTGCTCCAGGTCTCGGCTCCCATCAATCCCGGAAATTCCGGCGGAGGTCTGTTCAACCTGGCGGGAGAGCTGGTCGGCGTCGTCAACGCCAAGATCGCCGACGAGGATATTGAGGGACTGGGCTTCGCCATTCCCGTGGATACCGCCTATGATATTGTTCTGGAGCTCATCGAGTACGGCTACGTGCGCGGCCGTCCGGACCCGGGCTTTGACCTGGTGGACGTGACCTCAGTTCAGGTTGCCATGCGGTACTTCAATTCCTTCTTTACGGGTGTCTACGTGTACGACCAGGATCACGAGACCCTCCAATACGGCGATCGCATCCTGTCCGTGGACGGCGTAAAGATTTCCTCCTCCGCCGAGGTAGCGGCTATAGCCGCACAGAGGAAGGTGGGGGATACCATGACCCTGGAGGTGGTTCGCCAGGGAAGCACCAAGATCGTGACCGTTACGATTATTGAGAAAAAGCCTACAGCCAAAACCGCAGAGGACAAAGCAACCGACTGACAATATATGAAAGGACTTCTCCGTTCGGGAGAAGCCCCCGCATCCGGGGGAGGTAAGCATCATGTATCATATCCTGATCGTAGACGACGAAAGCCGTATCCGTTCTATTATCCGAAAGTATGCCGAGTTTGATGGACACACCGTAACCGAAGCGGGAGACGGCATGGAGGCCGTGGTGCTCTGCCGCAAGAATACCTTCGACCTCATCATCATGGATATCATGATGCCCGAGCTGGACGGGTTTTCCGCCTGCCGCGAGATCCGCAAGCTCACCCAGACCCCCATCATCATGCTCTCCGCCCGCGGCGAGGAATACGACAAGATCAACGGCTTTGAGCTGGGTATCGACGATTACGTGGTCAAGCCCTTCTCCCCCAAGGAGCTGATGCTCCGCGTGGATGCCGTCATGAAGCGGGTTAACCGCCCGGTGGCCGCAGGCAACAATACCCCCAACGAGGTGATCGAGCTGGACGGCGGCGGCCTTCGGGCAGACGTCACCGCCCGGATCGTCTACGTGGACGGCGAGCGGGTGGAGATGTCCCCCAAGGAGTACGATCTGTTCTTCTATATGCTGTCCAACCGCAATATCGCCCTTTCCCGCGAAAAGCTCATCAGCGAGGTCTGGGGCTACGACTTCTTCGGAGATGCCCGTACCCTGGATACCCATATCAAGCTGCTCCGTAAGAGCCTGGGCCCCTATGCCAAGTACATCGTGACTCTGCGCGGCGTGGGCTACCGCTTTGAAGGGAACTGACCATGCTCCCCGCCCGCCCGAAGCCATCCAAGAACCGTGTGATCTCCCCCCGCCGCCGTACAGGTGTCGGGGGGCGTATCAGCATTTCCTGGAAGCTGTTTGCCTACCTGGCACTTTTCACCGCCTTCATCCTGTCGGTGGTCTGGATCATGCAGATCGGTCTATTGAAATACTTTTACAGCCAGAGTAAATACGAAGAGCTGGACACCGCCGACCGTGTCATTACGGGCGCGATCATGACAAGCCCCTCCGAGCTGGAGAAGACCGTCCATGACTGTGCCGCCGCATACCTCTTGTGTATTCGGGTCTTCCGTGTGGACGGCCCCACCGCCCATCAGCTGGTCTCCGCCGAGGTCTCGGGGGATTGCTTGATCCACCGTATATCCGATCAGTATCTCACCTATCTGTACAACGAAGCCATTGCAAACGGAGGGCTTTACACCAAGCGGGTTTCCCCTGAGTCGCTGTTTCTCACCAATCCCGAGGCCATGGCAGACCGCGAAAACGAGGGGATCCCTCCGAGACGCGAGGAGGCGCGCGATCGCTTCCATCCCCCGCTGGCGGAGCGTGATGTGAATATGATCCACGTCCGCGTCATTACGGGGAACATGGGCGAGAGCTATATCCTCATGCTCAATTCCGAGCTGGAGCCTCTGAACGCCACGGTGCAGACCCTCAAGACCCAGTTCTGGGTCATCGCCTTCATCCTGCTCTGGGGAGCGCTGTTTCTGGCAATCCTGATTTCCCGCAATATTTCTGCGCCCATCAAGAAGATGAACCGCGCCGCCAAGCGGTTGGCCAAGGGCCGCTACGATGCCGACTTCCGTGCGGGAGGCTACCGCGAGGTTGTGGAGCTTTCCGACTCTTTGACTGAAGCATCGGAGCATCTGGCGCGTACCGACCGCCTGCAAAAGGAGCTCATTGCCAATATCTCCCACGACCTCCGCACTCCTCTGACTATGATTATCGGCTACAGCGAGGTCATGCGTGACCTACCCGGCGAGAATACGCCCGAAAACGTTCAGGTTATCATTGATGAAACCCAGCGTTTGGCACAGCTTGTCAACGACCTTCTGGATCTTTCCAAGCTCCAGGCAGGCTCCCGTCCTCCAAAAATGGAAGTATTCAACCTGACCGAGTTGATCGAGGCTACCATGATGCGCTACGAAAAGCTCACCCAGAAGGATGGCTACCGTGTGGAGTACGAGTCCGACGTTTCGGTGGATATTCGTGCCGACCGTACTATGCTTCTTCAGGTCATCTACAATCTCATCAATAACGCCATCAACTACACGGGTGACGACAAGCTGGTGCGTGTGACCCAGAAGCTCAGCGAGGACGGAAGACGCGTCCGGGTCTCGGTCACAGACAGCGGTGCGGGCATCGCCCCCGACCAGATCCCCCTCATCTGGGATCGTTACTACAAGATCGACAAGGTTCACCGCCGTGCCATGATCGGCACGGGTCTGGGACTCTCCATCGTCAAGCAGATATTGGAGACGCACCGTACTACCTATGGCGTGGAATCCAAGCTGGGAGAGGGATCTACCTTCTGGTTCGAGATGCGGGTAGAGTCCGTGGCCGAGGAGGATATGGAGGTAGAGCTTCCCGTGGAAACCGATTTCCTCCCGGAAGAGGAGAACGAGACCCAAACTAAGCCGTAATATCCGCATTTTTTCGGGAAATCTCGGGAATTTTTGCAAACCCCCTTGCATACCTGCGAAAAATAGTGTATAATACTATATTATTTATCCTACGGAGACCGCTATGTTGGATCTGAACGCCGAATTGAATCCCCGTCTGCTCGGTTGCCTGTGCTGTCCCGTCTGCGGCGCGCCCCTGGGTGTGGACGGAAACGGGAGAAGTCTCGTCTGTAACGGCGGACGCTCGGAACGCAACCCCAAGGGTAAGGTCCACCTCTTCGACGGAGGCGCGGGGGGTTACGTCCACCTGGCTCCCGGGCATGGCGGAGGCGGTGACGCCAAGGAGGCCGTCCACGCCCGTTCCGCGTTCTTGCGGAGCGGCTACTATACCCCCGCTGCCGAGGCCATCGCCGCTTTGGTGCGTGAACTCACCCCCAAAAATGGCTTGGTGCTGGATGCGGGCTGTGGGGAAGGATACTATTCGGGCCGGATAGCCGAGGAGGGCTTTCCCGTTCTGGGCGTGGATCTCTCCAAATTCGCCGCCGATACCGCCGCTAAGACCGCCCGCCGCGCGCGCATGAACTGCGGACAGGCGAGCTCCACCCTCTATGCCGTGGGAAGCGTGTTCGAGCTGCCCGTGGCCGACGAGACCTTCGATACCGTTACCAATATCTTTGCCCCCTGTGCGCCCGCTGAGTACGCGCGGGTGCTGAAGCCCGGCGGCCGCCTGATCGTGGCGGGAGCGGGGGAGCGTCATCTGTTCGGCCTCAAGGAGCTGATCTACGACGACCCCTACCTCAACGATCCCCGCCGCGATCTCCCCGCCGAGGACGACGGCCTGCGGCTTCTGGAGGTGCGGAACGTGACCTTCACGATCACCGTCCATGACCCCGACCACAGAGCCGCTCTGTTCTCCATGACCCCCTACTACTGGCGTACCTCCCGCGAGGGACACAGCCGCCTGGCCGCCGCCGATACCCTCACGACCGAGGTCTCCTTCGACCTCCATATCTACGAAAAAGCTTGATACAGAATAAAAAACACCGAAAGGAATATACCATGAGCACCGCCGAGACCGTATTCAACAAAAAGATCTCCCTCTGCATCCCTATGTACAACGAGAGCAGTATCATCGCCGATACCGCCAAGACTCTGCACGAGTATATGTCCGCCACCTTTGAGAACTACGAGATCATCTTCTCCAATGACGGCTCAAAGGATGGTTGCGACAAGATCGTGGAGGATCTTCAGCTCCCCAACGTCCGCGTGGTGGGCTACCCCGACAACAAGGGCAAGGGCTGTGCTGTCCGTACCGCCCTGCTGGCCGCCGAGGGGGATATCGTCATGTTCACCGATGCCGATCTGGCCTACGGTTGTGACGTCATTAAGCAGGTCTACGACGAGTTCGCCGCCAATCCCACCGCCGATATGGTCATTGGCTCCCGCAACCTCCACAAGGACGGCTACGAGGGCTACACCTTCATCCGCAAGCTGGCCTCCAAGATCTACATCAAGGTGCTCTGCCTGGTGGGTGGCTTCAAGCTCTCGGACTCCCAGTGCGGCTGTAAGGCCTTCACCCGCGAGACCGTCTGGGAGATCTTCCCCCGCTGTGAGGTCAACGGCTTTGCTTTCGATTTCGAAGCCATCCTTTGGGCCACGAAATTCAAAAAGACCATCGTGGAGACCCCCGTCAAGATCATCAACCACCGTGAATCCAAGGTCAACGTGCTGAAGGACACCTTCAAGATGCTGAAGGATCTGGGTAAGATGAAGAAGCGCATCAAGAAGATCGAGATCGAGATCAAGTAAGTCATCATCAGAAAAAACACCGCGGGATAAGGAGAAATCACCATGCACATCACCATCACCGGCCGCCTGGGCAGCGGCAAGTCCACCGTCGCCAAGCTCATCGTCGAACAGCACGGCTACACCTACTATTCCACCGGGAATATCATGCGGGAACTGGCCGCCGAGGCGGGGATCAGCATCCTGGAGTACAATCAGCGTTGCGTGGACGACCCCACCGAGGACAGAAAGATCGACGACCGCACCCGCGAGGTGGCGATCCGTCTGAAGGACGAGAAGCTGGTATTCGACTCCCGCATGGCCTGGTTCTTCGCCCCCGATACCTTCAAGGTCTACGTCACCGTAGACCCCGCTGTAGCCGCCCGCCGCGTAGGCATCGACCCCAGACCCGGCGAGCCCGCCTCCGAGGTGGAGATCTACGAGGAGCTGGAGCAGAGAAGCAAGGTGGAGCAGACCCGATTCATCAAGTTCTACGGTGAGGGTGCCGATTACTACGACTGGAACAACTTCAACCTCATCGTGGATTCCACGAGCCGCACCCCCCTTGAAGTGGCCGAGACCATCTGGAACGCCTTCAAGGCCTACGTAGCGGATCCCGTCGCCAACCGCCACGTGGAAGTGCTGTGACCACAGTTTTCATACCGAGAGGATGCCTCCGTGCGGGGCATCCTTTTTCCTTGCGGTTGTAAGGGGTGCTTTGCTTTTTGGCAGGGAGAGCCCTGCTTGAACACGGTTTTGAAGAGGAAATTTGATGAAAACGGGCCAAAATGTTACGGAAATGTTACTGTTTTTCTTTTTTTAGTTAACAAATAGATCGGGCGGGGGTGGTAAAATAACGACGACTATTCTTTATACGTTGGAGGTTATTATGAAGGTTAAAAAGCATTCTCAATGTGTGGCATTGCGAAGAGTTATGGTTATGTTGCTTTGCTGTGCGTTACTGTTTTCCGCATCTATGTGTTTCACTGCCTGTGATGCTCCACAAGGCGAGCCCGGTATCCAGGGTGAAAAGGGCGACAAGGGTGACCAAGGCGAGCCCGGTATCCAGGGTGAAAAGGGTGACAAGGGTGACCAAGGCGAGCCCGGTATCCAGGGTGAAAAGGGCGACAAGGGCGACCAAGGCGAGCCCGGTATCCAAGGTGAAAAGGGCGACAAGGGCGACCAAGGCGAGCCCGGTATCCAGGGTGAAAAGGGTGACAAGGGTGACCAAGGCGAGCCCGGTATCCAGGGTGAAAAGGGCGACAAGGGTGACCAAGGCGAGCCCGGTATCCAAGGTGAAAAGGGCGACCAAGGTGAGCCCGGAGTGGGGATTGCTAAGGTTGAGTTGATCGACGGTGAATTGATTATTACATACACCAACGGTACGGTTGTAAATCTGGGTAAGATCGTGACGGAGGAGGGGACTGAGCCTGAAACTGAGCCTGAAACTGAGCCTGAAACTGAGCCCGAGGTGCCTGCATACACCGAAGGTTTGGAATTTACATCCAACGGAGACGGTACCTGCTATGTCAGTGGAATCGGGAGCTGTACCGATGCGGATATTGTGATCCCTGAGGTGTCTCCGGATGGGGACAGTGTGACGAGCATTGGATATTATGCGTTCTATGGGTGCGATAGCTTGACGAGCATAATGATACCCGACAGTGTGACGAGCATTGGAGATTCTGCGTTCGAGGATTGCGATGCACTGATTCAAATTGAGAACGGTGTGCACTATGTGGACTGCTGGGTAATTGATTGTGACGGAGATGTGTCGGATGTTGCGCTTCGTGAGAATACAATTGGAATCGCTGATTCTGCGTTCGAGTATTGCTATAGCCTGACTAGCATAACGATACCCGACAGCGTGACGATTATCGGCGATTATGCATTTAGCGGTTGCTCCGGCCTCACGAGCATAACCATTCCCGACAGCGTGACAAGCATTGGCGATTCTGCATTCTATAGTTGTGATAGCCTCACGAGCGTAACTATTGGAAACAGCGTGACGAGCATTGGCGATTCTGCGTTTGAGTTCTGCGATCTCACGAGCATAACCATCCCCGATAGCGTGACGAGCATTGGCGATTCCGCATTTGGGTGTTGCTCCGGCCTCACAAGCATTAGAGTTGAGGAAGAAAATTCCGTATATCATAGTGCAGGAAACTGTTTGATTGAGACCGAAAGCAAGACATTATTGGTCGGTTGCCGTAACAGTGTGATTCCTGGAGACGGGAGCGTGACGAGCATCAGCGATTATGCGTTCTACGGGTGCGAAAATCTCACAAGCATCACTATCCCCGATGGCGTGACGAGCATCGGCGATTATGCGTTTGGGGAATGCTTCAGCCTCACGAGCATAACCATTCCCGACAGCGTGACGAGCATCAGCAGTTATGCGTTTTATGGGTATGGACGTCTCACGGATGTGTACTATAGTGGCACCATGGAACGGTGGGAAACCATTGTTATCGGAGGGGGGAATGGCGATCTGCTTTCCGCCACCATCCACTGCACCGACGGCGACATCCTCCCCGAATCCTAAAGCCCCTCCATCCTCCCCAACAGGGAGAATGCGTGCATAATGAACCGACACAGACACAAAAAATCAAATGAACACAGGAGATTATGAACATGAAACGCATCCTGATTCTTATTCTGGCCGCCCTGATGCTCCTTGCTTGCACCGCCTGCGATGGCGCGAAGGAGAAAACCGATGCTGCGGAGATCAATCGCTTTATCCCGCTGGAGAACGATGTGACTCTGTACGTGGGTGCCAACGGAGTGTTTACCAATTACGAGATCGAAAACAAGACCGAGGAATACTTGACATACCTGTCCTCGGTTACTTACACGCTACGCCGTTCTTCCTATAGCTTTGGCGAAGACATTCCCTTCGTAGAGTACGATGGGTACTACTATTACTGGGAAGCCGACAACATCTACGAGGAGATTTTGCTGGGCGAAAGAACGGTAAAGAATACCTATGAGTACGCCTATATGCCTTATGGTGAGAAGAACAATATCAACGTCCGCCTGACCAGAACCACCGAGACCACCTACGATTATGAAGGTGGCTTCATTTCCAAGGATTTTGACTATACGGTGGACGTTGGCTACTATTTTGATTCCTGGAGCGAGCTGCGTATGCTTTGCCCCGATTTGGCCAAGCACATCAACACGACCGGAACCAAGAAGTACTATGTGGACGTAACGACTCCGACTTCGGTTTCTTACAATACCGATTCCTTCACGGAGACGTACTACTATTTTGAGAACAACGTGGCCGCAGAATGATCTGAGATCACGCCCCTTCCTGTGTCGATTTAATCCCCCCGCGCCAAAGGCACGGGGGGATCAAGTTATTCAGTAATTGTCTGATCGGCGAGCCTCTCCTGATAGACAGTCTCCTCTGCGGCGTAAAGAGTGGCCTCGTAGGGGGTGATGATCTCCTTTTCCAGAAGGTAATCCACGCCAACCTGCTCCACGGCCATGAATACGGGGAGAACCTGTAGGCGCACCTTTGTGTCGAAGTCCATGGAAGTATAGGGGATCGTGTCCCGAGACGAGCTCAGTGCCGTTACCACGTAGCGGTAATCATCTTCGGTGCATCCGGCCAGACGGTAACAGATAAAAATCACGTCGCCGTCCGACGTAGTATAATCCATGGTGAAAAGATCCAACCGCCGACCCGAGAGGAAGGTGCTGGGGGTGTCACGGTAAGTGGGATATCCGATTCGATCATATACGTCCATGATGTCATCGCCAAGGGAAACGGCCGATAGGATTTCCTCGGAGGTGTACGGGCATTCACGCGCTGTGCCGGCAATATCCCAATGTCGCACATAGACGTTCTCGCTGTCGAACTCATTATGGTACACGCATTGAACCTGCTTCTCCGCTTCGGTCAGAACGGGGAAATTGGTGACTTCTTCAAGGTGCTCTTCGGTGGACTCGTTTTGAATCGTCTCGGTGGGGTGATCGAGACTGTCCAGGTCAGCTCCGGGAGTCTGTACGGAGGAGGGGGCATCGGGTACGGCGCAGGCGGATAAGAGTCCAACCGTCAGAATGAAGGTGAGGACGGGGACGAGAAATCTGGGTAGATGTGTCATAATCTAACTCCTTTAAAATCAATGCTTGTGTATTCATGAAAAATCATCGGGATAGAATCCGGTCACGTCAATAATCCGAGTCGGAGCAGATTCGAGGGGGGAGATTACGTTGAAGGGGACTGCGTAATAGTATCCGACGAAGGTGGAGTAGAGTGTGTTTTGATTCTTCGCGTCAACAATTAAATTCCCGTGTGTGTCCACATTGGTTACTTCGTAATCACCGGGCTTGTGTGACCACGTGCCGTCCGGATTCTGACGGTACCAGTGATAGTCTTTGGAAGTTGTATCATACCATAAAGCGACTCGGTATCCGCCCTCGGGACAAATATTGCCTGCGTTAGTTGCGATAAGCGTTATACCATTTGGTGTTGCCTTGTCATATTCTAATAACTCTAATAAATCGTGCTTTGATTGAATACTGGATTTAATACCAATCCCTCCCAATATTCCCGGTTGCATAGAACCTTTTTGGGAAAGTCCGTTTGGTTTGATAGAATCGTGCCTCAAAACATATAGTGTTTGGTTATTATATGCATAACTGTAACAATTTGTGAAGTATTGAATATGGCTTGACAAATCCGAGTTATTCACAATCGGATCGTTCCACAGCGTGGCATTGTATGGCAACTCGTTACCGGTTAATTTGAGAACTCTTTGAATACTCCAAAATTGGTTGGGGTCGGAATAGGATTTGGGTGACAAATAGGGCGAAGACCCATC
Organism: Clostridia bacterium; assembly: GCA_017938885.1. Classification (GTDB taxonomy): domain Bacteria; phylum Bacillota; class Clostridia; order Oscillospirales; family CAG-272; genus CAMEON01. Next base: position 22,010 of record JAGBAS010000089.1, on the reverse strand, counting down.
GGCAAGAGGTGAGGGTACTGTTAATGAAGAATAGTTACTACTGACATTATATATAAGGTATTTACTGTCAGATTCTTCAATCGTCCATTTCAAAGATGGATCTACGGAGGTATAGTCCCCAATAAGGCCAATGCCGACTAACATTAATTCGTTGTTTCGTATGCCCCAGACGAAGCCGCCGTTCAATTCGGATTGTATGCAATACTGACCGCTACCGATGTAGATTAGATTGTAGAGGAGGTTGCTGTGTGTAGGTTCGCTTCCGTCATATGTGTTAAAGGTAGCCGGCTGATTAGATGATACAGAAAGCACATGAGAATCGGAGCAATTCGAAAAATAGTATGTACCATTAGGTAAATATACATATGCTGCTCGGGTCAATATTTCTTTGTATGCCCCGTTTGAATTATACGTGTTTGCTATAAGCACGGTGTATCCAGGGTTTAGATCGGAATGAACCGATAAGTCAGTGCTACTGATATCCAAAATGCTTGGAATGGTGGAAGTAATGCTACATGTATCTCCATAAGCGGTTACAGGGCACGAAATATGCATATTAATCTCATTGGTTGCAATATCCAATCGAGAGGTGTTGCGGATATTGTAACCGTAGTATAATTCTTTTTGCCCTGAAGACAACATCCAAAGTTAATGATTTTCTGTGAATGTATAGTTACTTATGTTGTAATTTTCAACAAATCCATATGAAGCAACACAAATATTGCCTTTAAGGTAATAAGGTTGGATCGGATTTGTGCCACTTTGATCATGTGAACCGTTATCATTGGTCATCGACGTTAAGGCATAATTCGAATCACCCAAGAAAAATGCAAAGCAATCAATCCGATTGCTGGGGGTTTCGATAAACTCAATTCTCCAACGAAATTCATATTCGGAGGTGTTTGTATACTCGCTATAAAAGACATTCTCTACAAAACCGATATGATCCGGTAGTTTTGCGCACATCATTCTGCCTTCCGAACCATTGTATTCAAGCGGAATTATATAAAAATATCCATCTCCCGCATCCTTCAAACGGAAATGCTGTGCCATGGATATGTTGTTGAAGGTTTGATAAATATTCTGATACGTTTCGGCGTACAAACTGTTATCTGTACTGGTTGCATATTTCCCGGAAGCTGCATTTTCAAAACTGTATACGCAATTATCTGATGTAGGCATCCGAGGATCGGGACTTGATGAGGATACGGTTCTTGAAACGGAACTATATGAAAGAGGATTACCTATGTCGATGCTTGATTTGGAACTGAGTGGTGAAACAGTTTTGCTTACGGAACTGATTGGTGCAGAAATTTTAATTTCATTGACAGGTAAAGCGATTGCCGGATTTGTGCTGTTATCCGGTGGTAAGATCATACTTGATTGCAATACCGTAGATGTCAAACAGATCAACATAGCCATGAATACATAGGCACATCTCATAATAAATCGATTTTTCATATGAATCTCATTTCAAAAAATGTATTGATATTACTATCACGGTTATTATATCATATTTGATTTTGAAAATCAATATACAATGCATCAAAAATCTTTTTTGCTATTTATGAATTGTGAATAAGACTTGATGTGGCAGGATTCCTCCCCGAAAAATTTACATATCCCCATTGAATTCCCCCGCAATCTATGCTATAATAGACTGATACAGTATGTCCCCCTCACTCCACATACGAAAGGAACCACACCATGCACAACATAAAAGTCACCGATAGCCCCCTCCTCCCCCTGCCCTCCCTCATAGCCGCCATCGACGCAGGCGACCTGGACGCCACCTTTGAAGCCCTCGGCTCCCAGGGCGGCGCGCCCGTCCAGAGAGAGCGGGCCAAGAAGCTCTGCGAGACCTTCGCCTCCATGTACGGCACCGACCGTGAGGTGGGTCTCTTTACCGTGGCCGGCCGCAGTGAGCTGTCGGGCAACCACACCGACCATAACCACGGCTGTGTTATCGCCGCCTCCATCAGCCTGGACGTCCTGGCCGTGGCCTCCCCCCGCGCCGACGGGATCATCCGCCTCTGGAGCGAGGGCTTCGGCGAGGATACCGTGGAGATCGCAACTTACAATGAGCCTGATCCCGCTCGGTTCGGCACCTCTGCCTCCCTCATCGCGGGCGTGTGCAAGGGCTTTACCAACAACGGCTACGCCGTGGGCGGCTTTGACGCCTGCACCGTGTCCACCGTCTTCAAGGGCTCGGGTTTGTCCTCCTCCGCCGCCTTCGAGGACATGATCGGCACCATCCTCTCCCACCTCTACAATAAGGGCAGGGTGGACGAGGTCGCCTTCTCCAAAATCTCCCAGTACGCCGAGAACCGGTTCTTCGGCAAGCCCTGCGGCCTCATGGATCAGGTGGCCTGCGCCGTGGGCGGTATCGTGGCCATCGACTTCGCCGACCCCATTGCCCCCGTCATCGAGGCTCTGCCCTTCGACATGACCGCGGCCGGCTACCACCTCTGCATCGTCAACACCGGAGGCAACCACGCCGACCTCACCGACGATTACGCCGCCGTCCCCGCCGAGATGAAGGCCGTGGCCGCTCACTTTGGTAAGACCGTTCTCCGCGAGGTCACTGCCGAGCAGGTGATCGCCGCCACCCCCGCCCTCCGCGAGAAGGTAGGTGACCGCGCCATTCTCCGCGCCCTCCACTTCCTCTCCGAGAATGACCGCGTAGCCGCCCAGAAGGCCGCCCTCCAGACCGCCATCGCCGCCACCGACGAGGCCGCCCGCGACGCCGCCGTAGAGGACTACTTCAAGGGTGTGCTGGCCTCGGGCCGTTCCTCCTTCTGCTACCTCCAGAACGTCTACACCACCAAGAATATCACCGAGCAAGGCCTGTCCCTGGCTCTCTGCCTCTGCGACTCCTTCTTCGCGGGCGGGAAGGGTGCCTTCCGCGTCCACGGAGGCGGCTTTGCGGGCACCATCCAGGCCTACGTCCCCGCCGAGCGGGTGGAGGCCTTCACCGCGCTCATGGACGGAGCTTTCGGCGAGGGAGCCACCTACGACCTCCGTATCCGCCCCGTGGGCGCCGCCAGGATCTTCTGATCCTCACAAAAAACAACAAAAAGTTGCATAATCAACCGAAAGTTAAGGAGAAACCATGTTTTCACCCAACAAAAAGCACCCCGACCTTGGGAAGAACGGCATCCCCCCAAAGGAACAGAAGCCCATGGACCGAGAGACCAAACGCCGTCTGTGGGCGACCGTGGGCATGACCCTCTTCCTGCTGGTCATCTGGTACGGATGCCTCGCTGTGGGAGAGGCGCAGCACAACGACACCCTGATCTTTGGCGTCATGATCGCCTACTTCCTGGTCTTCGGCGCCTTGATCGTCGCCTACCTGATCTATAACCGCGGCTTCGTCAACAAGGACGTAACGGTGGAGATGCTCCCCGCCGACTGGAGCGAGGAGAAGAAGCAGGCCTTCGTCGCCGCCGAAAAGGCCCGGGCTGAGAAGTCCCGCTGGATGCTGACCGTCATCATCCCCTTCCTGGTGGTGTTCATGTGCGAGGCCCTCTACCTTTTCGTCTGGGACAGCTACCTGGCCAACTACTTCAAGGGGTGATCGTCCATGCCGAACTACCGCCTCTGTACCCTCTACTCGGGCTCGGGGGGCAACGCCGCCTACCTGGAGACCCCCACCGCCCGCATCCTCATCGACGCGGGGAAGTGTACCCGCACCCTCCTCTCCTCCCTCAAGGAGATCGGCGTGGATATAGCGACTCTGGACGCGATCTTCATCACCCACGAGCATAACGATCATATCGCCGCCCTGGAGGTCCTGGCCAAGAAGCACCCCATCCCGGTCCACATCCTCTACAGATCCGCTCTGCGCTACCGGGATACCCAACCCGAGGCCCTATGCAAGTGCTTCAGGCTCTACGAGAAGGCTCCCTTCACCGCCAAGGTGGGTGAGGTCACCGTCACCGCCTTTGAGACCCCCCACGACAGCCGCGCCTCGGTGGGCTACCGCTTTGAGTTCCTCGACGGGGAGCAGACCGTCTGCGTGGGCTACGCCACCGATATTGGCCATGTTTCGGAGACCCTCCGCGAGGGGCTGACGGGCTGTAAGGCCGTCGTCCTGGAGTCCAACCACGACGTGGATATGCTCATGGACGGCCCTTACCCCTACGATCTCAAGCTCCGCATCCGTGGCAAGCGGGGCCACCTCTCCAATCGGGAGTGCGCCGATCTCGCCGCTTCTCTGGCAGGGCAGGGAACTACCCATTTCCTCCTGGCCCACCTGAGCGAGGAGAATAACCACCCCGACCTGGCCTTCGACGAGACCTTCTCGGCCCTGGCCGGGTACGAGACCACCCTCCGCATCGCCTCCCCCAACGCCGTCACCATGCTGGTGGGCGAGGTCGGTCTCCCCATCGAAAAGCTCCCCGCCGAGGCTCCCGAGGAGGTGCGCCTATGATGCCCCAGACCGTCCGCTTCATCACGGTGGGCAACCTGAAGGAGTCCTACCTCCGCGAGGCCGCCGCCGAGTACAAGAAGCGCCTTTCGGGGATGTGCCGCGTGGAGGAGATCGAACTGAAAGAAGTCAAGCTCCCCGAGGACCCTTCGGAGTCCGAGATCAAAAAGGCCTTGTCGGAGGAGGCTAAAGCCATCCTCGCCGACATCCCGCCCCGCTCCTTCCCCATAGCTCTCTGCGTGGAGGGCAAGCAGATGTCCTCCCCCGATCTCTCCCGTAAGCTGGAGGCGGTCACGGTGGAGCATGGCACCCTCTGCTTCATCATCGGCTCCTCCCACGGCCTCGCCCCCGAGGTCAAGTCCGCCGCCAAGATGCGGCTGTCGGTGTCCGAGCTGACCTTCCCCCACCAGCTCATGCGGGTGATCCTCTATGAGGCGGTGTATCGGTGCTACCAGATCGCCAAGGGGTCGAAATATCATAAGTAGTAGGAGATCATGGAATGAAGCTGGTAACACCCTTTGGACGGATCGTGATCTGTGTGGACGGTGATCCCACGGAATATGCTTATCAGGAAAAACAGCCCGACCCGCGGTGGTATGTGGACGGACGCTATTGGATCCGTGTTTCTGTACCCGGGGACGGGCTGTGTCACACGGTCGCCTGCCTTGTGGAGTGCCCTTTGGGTACCAACGCAGAGCAGGATTCCGGTGAAGGAGTGGAGATGGTCTGCTTCCGCCAAGAACCGCTCAAAATGGAAATCGGGATCTTTGAAGCCAATGACGACCATGGAACGGAATATGTACCAAACGGGATCGCCTACACGGTTCACTCCGGGACCGATACGAGGGAAATGATCTTTGGGGTGGCGTGGCTTTGCCGGGTCAACCGAGAGAATGAGGATCATACATGGTTTGCCTGTGACCCGACCCTTCCATAATACCTGAGGATAAACGCTCTGTCGCTGTTTCGCGTCGGAGCGTTTTTTCTGTCATCATTTCCAGGTCCCGCATACTCTGTAATGTGACAGGACTCGACCGCCCCAGCGGTCCCCTCCGTCACGAGATCCCCCCGAAAGGAGTGACCGCACCATGAGACCGACCGACCAAACATACCCCCACCGCTTCGCCGTCATCGGGGGAGACCTGCGTATGGCCCACCTGGCGAAGCGCCTTACCGAGGAGGGCTACCCCGTGAGCCTGTTCGGCTGTGGCACCGACTGCCTGCCCGATCCCGATGCTGACACCGAGATGAGGATCTGCCAAAGCCTCTCCAAGGCGACCGAGGGCGCCGATATCCTCATCCTCCCTCTCCCCGCCTCCAGAGACGGCGAGACCGTCCACGCCCCCCGCGATCCCGCCTGCCACGTGACCCTCTCCGAGATCGCCGACCTCATGAGCCGTACCCCGAGCCTCACCCTCTTCGGCGGTAAGATACCTCAAAATTTCCTTGATAGTACAAGAGAATTCGACCCCGACGCCACCCGCGTTAACGACTACTACCACAGCGAGATCCTCCAGCTCCGCAATGCCTACATCACCGCCGAGGCCGCCCTCATGACCGCCATGGAGCTGACCGACCGCACCCTCCGCGACACCTCGGTGGCGGTGCTGGGCTACGGGCGGATCGGGAAGTACCTGGCCCGTCTGCTCCGCGCCCTGGGGGCCGACGTCACGGTCTGCGCCCGACGGGAGGAGAGTCTGTTCGAAGCCGCCGCCGAGGGATGTCACCCCCTCCTCATGACCGAATCCGACCCTATGGGCGGTCTCACGCCCCTCTGCCGCGACCACCCCATTCTCTTCAATACCGTCCCCGCCCACATTCTTCCCCGCGACCTCCTCATGAGCCTCCGACCCGACACCCTCCTCATCGACCTGGCCTCGGCTCCTTTCGGTGTCAGCGACCGCGATATCCGCGAGGCCGCCGCGAAAACAGGTCTCCGTTACCTCCGCGCCCCCTCCCTCCCCGGTAGTTACGCCCCCCGGGATGCAGGGCGCGCCATCGCTGAGTGCATCCTCGGTATGATCGTCCACCATGACAGCCTTGACGGAATCAGCAGGGAAGGAGGTACCCCCACATGATCGGCTACGCCCTCTGCGGCTCCTTCTGCACCCTGTCGAGGTCGGTGGAGGTGCTGACCCACCTGAAAGAGAAGGGCTACGACGTCCTCCCCATCATGAGCGAGATCACCGCTACCACCGACACCCGCTTCGGGAAAGCCGCCAACTTCATCGCCCGCGTGGAGTCCATCTGCGGCCGCCCCATCATCCGCACCATCCCCGAGGCCGAGCCCTTAGGCCCCGCCCGCCCCCTGGAGGCGCTGGTCATCTGCCCCTGCACCGGCAACACCCTCGCCAAGCTGGCCAACGGCATCACCGACACCCCCGTCTGCATGGCCGCCAAAGCCCATCTGCGGTCTGACCGCCCCCTCCTCATCACCCTGGCCTCCAACGATGCCATGTCTGCCAACCTCTGCAATATCGGCACCCTCCTATCCCGCAAGAGCGTGTATTTTACCCCTATGGTCCAGGACGATCCCACCGCGAAGCCCCATTCCCTGGTGGCGGATTTTTCTCTGGTGCCCGAGGCGTTGGAGGCGGCCTTGGAGGGGAGACAGTTGAGGCCTGTTTTTTTGGAGAAGCGCGGGGAATAAAGGGGAGCCAAATTGGGGTTTATCGAACAGTTTGAACCGATAGGAAACCTTTTGTGTGACCCTCATCCGGCACCCGCCGTCGGCGGGTGCCACCTTCCCCCCAGGGGAAGGCAAGCACGAGGAAATGGGAGCTTTCCCTCATCAGCAAAACTATGTTTTTCTTTTGGCTTCAACGAAAAGAACGGTTTCCGCATACCCTTGCCTTCCCCTAGGGGGAAGGTGCCGACCAGCTCTGCGGCGGGAGGCGTGATGAGCTCCGAGCAAGCTCGGGGTCACACTCCCCATTTCCGCTCGGTTCCGTCAGCCCGATAAACCCAAATTTGATTAACACGTGCTTTTGCACATCCCCTCAGCGCGCAGCCAAGGAGATGGGGGAGGGGCAACCTCAACCCACGGCTACACCCAGCCACCCCCGGGGAGGGGGAAAGAAACTTCGGCGTTTGAGATGGTTCTTTCCCCCTCCCCAAGCACACCTACGGTCAAGCCCCGCCTCCGCCACCTTCAAAACATCTCCACAAAACCTCCGCATATTAACAAAAAATTCATACAATTTTCCCCGAAATGTGCTATAATAAAAGCACTGTATGTGCAAGAGGGTGAACTGTGCCCCCCGCACAAAAATATTTTATCGTACATACTCGGAGGTAGCTATGGCAGAACTGAAAATGCTTGCGATCGACCTCGGCGCGTCCAGCGGCAGAGGCATCGTCGGTTCCTTTGACGGAGAGAAGCTCACCCTGCGTGAGAATCACCGCTTCTCCAACGATCCCATGTTCGTGAACGGCCGTTTCACCTGGGATATCCTGCGCATCTATTTTGAGATCAAGAACTCCATCACCAAGACCGTCATCGACGGCGATAACGTTACCTCCATGGGTATCGACACCTGGGGCGTGGACTACGGTCTGATCGACAAGAACGGCCGCCTCATGGCTAACCCCACCCACTACCGCGACACCCGCACCGTGGGCATCACCGACTACATGGAGCCCACCGTCTCCGCTGAGGAGGTCTACAAGACCACCGGTATCCAGGCCATCGACTTCAATACCCTGAACCAGCTGGCCGCCGAGATGCGTGACGATCCCGACGCCCTCGCCCGCGCCGAGAAGATGCTCTTCATCCCCGACCTGCTCAACTACTTCCTCACCGGTAAGATGGCCACCGAGTACACCATCGCCTCTACCGGTATGATCCTGGACGCCGCCAAGCGCGACTTCGCCTTCGATCTCACCGACAAGCTGGGCATCAAGCGCAGCCTGTTCTCCCCCATCGTCCAGCCCGGCTACAACCTGGGCGGTCTCCTGCCCTCCATCACCGAAGAGGTGGGCAAGAACAACATCAACGTCTACACCGTGGCTTCCCACGACACCGCCTCCGCCGTCATGGCCGTTCCCTCCCAGGCTGACGACTTCATCTATATCAGCTCGGGCACCTGGTCCCTCATGGGCATGGAGCTGCCCCAGCCCCTCATCAACGACGCCACCCGCGCCGCCAACTTCACCAACGAGGGCGGTATCAACGGCACCATCCGCTTCCTGAAGAATATCATGGGTCTCTGGATCATCCAGGAGTCCCGCCGTCAATGGAAGCGCGAGGGCAAGGACTACAGCTTCGCCCAAATGGAAATGTGGGCCAAGGAGGCCGCTCCCTTCCAGTCCCTCATCAACCCCGACCACGCTTCCTTCAACACCCCCGGCAATATGCCCGAGAAGATCCGCGAGTTCTGCCGCGTCACCGGCCAGCACGTCCCCGAGACCGTGGGCGAGGTGGTCCGTTGCATCTACGAGTCCCTGGCTCTGAAGTACCGTCATACCGTGGAGAACATCCAGACTCTGCGCGGTAAGAAGGCCACCATGATCAACGTGGTGGGCGGCGGTACCAAGGATCACTTCCTGTCCCAGATGACCGCCGATGCTTGCGGTCTGGCCGTTTCTGCCGGTCCCGAGGAGGCTACCTCCATCGGTAACCTCCTGGCCCAGATGATGGCCGTCGGTGCCATCAAGGATCTGTCCGAGGCCCGCCAGGTGGTCGCCAACTCCTTCGAGGTCAAGCACTATGCTCCCTGCGAGCATCGCGGCGCATGGGACGAGGCATACGGTCGCTTCGTCAAGCTACTCTGATTCATAGAATAAGCCCTTCCGCGGCATCCTACGGATATATACTCCGTAGATTGGCGCGGAAGGACTTTTGACTATAACGGCAAATGTGCCGAAAAAATGTCTGTTTTTCGGTCGGAATTTGTCTAAAATACAGATACGGAAAGGGTTTACGACATGAAAGATTCTCTTTACGGCGAGTTGACGGTCATCGGTATGAGGGGCTCCGAGGCCTTTGTGGAGCGAGTGGACGGCTACCTGAAGGAATGGCGCCGCCACGGCGGTGAGGATACCTACCTTGCCCACGTTTCCTGCCCCCGCTTCGGCTCGGGTGAGGGTAAGTCCATCATCCAGGAGTCCATGCGCGGTCAGGACGTCTACATCTACTGCGACGTGTTCAACTTCGGCGTGACCTATAAAATGCACGGTATGATCGTCCCCATGAGTCCCGACGATCACTACGCCGACCTCAAGCGCATCATCGCCGCCATCGGCGGTAAGGCTCGCCGCATTACGGTCATCATGCCCATGCTCTACGAGGGCCGTCAGCACAAGCGCACCACCCGTGAGTCTCTGGACTGCGCCATGATGCTCCAGGAGCTGGTGAATATGGGTGTCTCCAACATCATCACCTTTGATGCCCACGATCCCCGCGTGGCCAACGCTATTCCTCTGTCGGGCTTCGATAACGTCCTGCCCAACTACCAGATGATTAAGGCTCTGGTGAAAAATGTGCCCGACGTGGTCATCGACAAGGATCATGTGGTCATGATCTCCCCCGACGAGGGAGCCATGGGACGTTGCATCGCCTACTCCAACTCCCTGTCGGTGGATGTGGGTATGTTCTACAAGCGCCGCGACTATTCCACCATTGTCAACGGCAAGAATCCCATCCTGGAGCATAAGTACCTGGGACAGGATCTCAACGGCAAGGACGTCATCATCGTGGACGATATGATTTCCTCGGGCGGCTCTCTTCTGGACGTGGCTACCCAGCTCAAGCAGGTCTACGGTGCCAAGCGGGTCTTCAACTTTGCTACCTTCGGTCTCTTTACCGATGGCTTCGCCGCCTTTGACGATGCTTACGAGAGAGGCATTATTGATAAGATCTTTACCACCAACCTGGTCTACCGCAAGCCCGAGATCCTTACCAAGCCCTGGTACGTGGAGGTCAATATGGCCAAGTACGTGTCCTACATCATCGACACGCTGAACCACGATACCACCATTTCCAATCTGCTGGATCCCAACACCCGTATCGCCAAGCTTCTGGATAAGCACCGCGCAGAGCTTTCCGAGCAGGGACAGCTTTCCATGAATTTCAGCGATAAGCAGTAATCGGCTGTACACGGCCAAAACAAAAGAAAAAAGAACGGCTCACCATGGGTGAACCGTTCTTTTTTGATGGAAGGGGAGGCGTATCAGACTGCCTCTCCTTCCGGCTTTCCGGCGGAAAACGGATGCATCAGCTCATGAGCGCATCCTTCAGACCCGAGAAGAGACGGAGCATAAAGGAGCCTTCCACCACGTCGGCCTGACCGAAAACGCCAAACAGCGCGCTGAGAATGACCGAAATGAAGATCACGGTAACCACACCGCTGACAGCGCCCATAGCCAGACCCAGCAGCTTATCCACGGTCTTGAGCGCGGGGAGCTTAGCCAGCTTGCCCACGATGAAGATTACGACGGTCAAAAGGATAAAGGACAGAGCGAAGAGCAGGATGTAGCCCAGAACCGTGGCAATGACTTTGGAGATGCCGTCCGCGACGGTGTGGGACCACTCCTCTACGAGAGCATTGATCTCGGAGGCAGGGTCGATGCTCTCCAGATCCAGGTAGCCGCGGAAGGCCTCAGGGATCTTTTCAACCAGCGCGTCGATCCCGCCTTCGGCGGTTGCGGTGACCTCAGCGGCAATATCCGAGAATTTCTTGAACACGGTATCAAAAACGGGCGGATTGACAAAGGTCGCGTCGATCCAGCCGGCAAAGGCCGAGCCGAACAGAATGGTAATGAGCACCGACAGGATGAGACGGCCCAGACTGAGTACGGACTTCATGAAGCCCCGCATCCAGCCACGGAAGACCAATAGTGCGAAGATGATGATGAGCAGAACGTCGATAACGAGTTGCATAGGGATTCACTCTCCTTTCAAATTGTTTTCTTATTATACCCCTTTCGGAGGGATTTGTCAAGGGATGAGACGGAATTATTCGGTTATGACCCGACAAAATTCAACACCGTAGTAAGAGAAGCACGCAAGAGCACTTTCGTCGATCCTCTCACCGCTCACCACAATGGGCACAGCAGGGGGACATCCCACTGTTGCCGCCGCCAGCACACGCCCGACGCACTTGGTTACAGGCAGTTCCTCAGAGGGGGACAGCAGAGCCTCGCGGACGGTTGTAACTCTTTCAGGTGGGACAAGGGGCGGGGGACACAGGAATAGGGGCGCACGGCGGGGCAGGGATAGCAGCACCTCGGTCAGCCGCTCCATATCCCCGTCAGTAATGGCAGGGGTGAACATGAGCACCACGTGATCGGGATCGGCAAATTCGCATTCGATGTTGCGTTCCCGCAGGTACTGCGCAACCTCGATCCCCGTATAGCCGTGATGGTGGGGATACAGGGTCAGCTTCAAGGGCTCGTCGTTGGCGGGGGCGTGCAGACCGTGTTCGTGCAGCTTGATCCGACAGGCTTCCACCCGTTTGGCCATTTCGGTCAGAGAGGAGGCGTAATCTTGGCTTGCCAGCAGAGCGTTGACCGCGTCCAGGGATTGCAGGATCAGATAGGAGGGGCTGGTGGAGCCAAAAAGGGCCAAAGCCTGCTTGGCTTGAGACTTCAGTTCCATCGGCAAATGTGCCCCGATGTGCAGATACGCCCCGCCCGTCAGCACGGGCAGAGTCTTGTGAGCGGAGTCGCAACAGAGATCCGCACCCAGATCCATAGGATGCCTTGAATCGGGCAAAAAATGCAGGTACGCGCCGTGGGCGTTGTCCACCACCAACAGAACACCGAAGCCGTGACAGACCGCGGACAACCGCTCAACGTCTACCATGTTTCCCAGATAGTCGGGAGAGGTCAGATACACAGCTGTGGGGAGTCTACCCTCGGTTTCCAGCCGCGTAAGCTCGTTTACCAAGCCATGGGGAGAGATGGGGCAGGCCAGGTACCCATGCTCGTGCTCGGGATAGAGCCATTCCACATCCAGATCCAGTAGCCCCACCGCCGACAGAAAGGTCTTGTGGGCGTTCCGTCCCGCTAAAACGAGCGGACGGTCAATGCCTTGTTCCCTTGCGTAGAGAGCCACCAGATACAACATGGCGCGGATGCACTGGGATGACCCTTCCGTGGAGTAGTAGGTAGGACAGCCGAACAGCAGGGAAGCATTGGACTCGCTCTCCCGGATGATGCCCTCGGCTTCATAGAGACTGTCGGCTCCTGCTACCTCGGTGATGTCGTAGGCCTCAAATCCCAAAAGAGATGCCCCCTTGTGACCGGGCATGTGGAGGCGGAGAGGGTGCTTACCTATATAGGTTTGAATGAAATCCACAATGGGTGTTGTGATCTTCATGTTCCATGACCGTTATCCCATAGGGAGCCCTTTCTGCGTTGATAAACCACGGATGATCCATATACAGTGATCCGAAAATAGAAGGCAGGGGCGCACCTATGTGTGCGCCCGCTTTCCGCGTTACTCCCCCAGCTGTCTCGCGATCGCCACCATAATGGCGCACTCCATCCGCTTGCGGAAGAGATCACAGCCGAACTTGTACACGCCCTTCACCGACCCCGTGGCGTGGTAGGCGTTGGCGGCGCAACCGCCCGAGCAGTAGAGTCTCGCCCAGCAGTCGCGGCACTCGGGACGGGCGTAGACGTTGCATTCCAAAAACTCGTTCTGGATTTCGGTGTTGTCCACACCATTCCAGACGTCGCCCAGCTTGAACTTGTCTTCGCCTACGAACTGGTGACAGGGGTAGAGATCGCCCCAAGGCGTCACGGCCATGTACTCAGTGCCCGAGCCGCAGCCCGAAATGCGCTTGTAGATGCAGGGACCGCCCGTGAGGTCGATCATGTAGTGGTAGAAGGTGAAGGGCTTGCCCTCCTTATCCTTGTCCAGCATGAGCATAGCCAGCTTCTCGTACTGCTCCATGACGATGGCTTTGTCCTCCTCGGTCAGAGCCGAAGGATCATTGGGAGCGGCCACCACAGGCTCCATGGACAGCTCGTTGAAGCCCAGATCCAGCATGACCTGGATATCCTTCAAAAAGTCGGGGTTGGCGTGGGTGAAGGTACCTCTCATGTAGTAGCCCTGGCCGTTCCGCGCCTCCACCAGCTGTTGGAACTTGGGGACGATGCGATCCCAGGAGCCGTTGCCCGCGTAGTCCACGCGGAAGCGGTCGTGGATCTCCTTGCGCCCGTCCAGGGACAGCACCACGTTGTGGCATTCCTTATTGCAGAACTCGATCACATCCTCGTCGATGAGCAGACCGTTGGTAGTCAGGGTGAAGCGAGAGTTCTTGCCATGCTCCTTCTCGATACTGCGGGCGTAGGCCACCAGATCCTTCACCACCTGGAAGTTCACCAGCGGCTCACCGCCAAAGAAGTCCACCTCCAGATTGCGGCGGCTCCCCGAGTTGGCGATGAGGAAGTCCAGAGCTTGCTTGCCCACCTCAAAGGACATGACGGCGCGCTCACCGTGGTACTTGCCCTGACTGGCGAAGCAGTAGGAGCAGTTGAGGTTGCAGGTGTGGGCGATGTGGAGGCACAGCGCCTTGATGACACCCGAGGTCTTGGCCTTGAGATGCCCCGCCATAGGCTCGAAGCTGTCGGGGGCGAAGAGCTTGCCCGAGTCCTTCAGGGAGACCACATCCTCGTAGCACTCCTCGATATCCGCCTCGGTGATGCCGTCTCGCCCGACATACTTCTCCTTCATGGCGGCGAGGATGTCCTCGCGGGACTCTGTCTCAAACATAGAAATCATGTCGTAGGCTACGTCGTCCACCACGTGGACACCGCCGGAGCAAACGTCCAGCACGATGTTGTAGCCGCCGAGCTTGTATTGATGGATCATGATGGTTCCTCTTTTTTACGTGTTTTTGATCAGATCACATTCGTATCTGTTTTTGTAGGTTGCTTTGGCTATAGTGGTGTATACTTGAACGAATTCCGCTTTTTGAGCCGTATACCCGTCTCGGTCGTGCTCGTACCGCTTCCACAGGTCCAGCTTCATTTCTTCATAGCGGAGGGCGATGTCGGGATGGTCTATGAGGTAGTCTCGGAAATACAGCTCATCATGATCGCCGATCCGTCTGATATGCACGTGGAAAACCTTCTCGGCAAATCCGTTTTCGGTATATCCCTTGTTGAAGGAAGCTCTGTCAGCCCCTTGATCCATGCAGATATAGCCATTCCTTGATAGGGTGTCTTTCGTGGCGGACAGATCCCCTTCCATCGGCATTTCCACAAGGATATCAATGATCGGCTTCGCCCATATGGAGTCGATCGCGGTGCTTCCTATGTGACTGATCCTTTTCGCCTCGGGGATCAGCTTTGCTAAAGCGCACTCTTCTTCGGCGTACCATTCCTTCCAACAAGCCTGATGCTCTGTCAGAAAGATGGGGAATAGGTGCCACAGCTCCTCTAAACTCATTTCTGAAAGCCTTTTGCCCATTATACTCACTCCAAAGATCTCGCACTTTATCCATAAAAAATGCCGCCACCAGGCGGCATTTTTATTTCGAGAACGAATTACTTGTTCTCCTTGCTCTCCTTGGTGCTCTCGCACTGCTGGTTAGCGATGCCGCAGCTGGTCTTGCATGCAGACTGGCAGGAAGTCTGGCACTCGCCGCAGCCGCCCTTCTTTGCGCTCTCGCACAGGTTGCGGGTCTCAATGGTCTTGATATGCTTCATAATGGGATTACCTCCGTTCAAATTACTACTGTGTATTATAGCACAAAACAGGTCGGTTGTCAATACGTTTTGACAAAAAACTTAGCCTTGCGAAATGCCGTCGGGACCGTGTCGGGGAGGAGCATGGCCCCTCCTCCGAGCCATGGAAGGATCACTCTCCGCGATACACGAAGTTGAGTCTTCCCAGAGGTGCCACATCACCCTTGTCGTAGAAATCCTCGATCTTGGTGTACGCCTCGCGGCTGTCAGCCACCTTGAACCACAGGGTAAAGCCATCCTTCTCCAACCCGATGGCCTTGCGGGGGACGCTGATACGCAGGGTGTTGCCCTCTGCCTCGTAGGCGATGGGCAGATCCGCCAGATCCACGGCGGTGAGGTCGTCGCCCTGACCCGTGACCTTAGCCAGGGTGGTCACACCCTTCTTGCGGGGAGCGTGGTTGAGGACGTACTGATAGCCGACGCCGCCCTCGGTGTTGAGGTAGACATTCATCCAGGAGCCTGCACCGCGAGGATCGGTCAGATCATCCTTGGTACGGACGGTGAAGGTGATGCGGTCCGCGTCGTGCATGACGCCGATTTTGTCCAGTACGTTTCTCTGAGAGTAGTTGGTGTAGATCACACCGCCCTGCCCCTCACAATGGCGGGCAAAGCCTCCGTCGTTGAAGCTGTCGTAGAGGGCGGGAGAAGCCGATAGACTGTCGGCGATGGGCATCTCCACGGTGGGAACGGCCGCGTATGCGGGGGTCTCGTCGGTACCCTTGTACCTACGGACGTAGCTGACCAGCTGCATGAAATAGTTGTCGAAGTAACCGCCCCGCATCATCTCCAGATCACGGCTGTACTCGTAGTTGGCGCAGTCCACGAACATGATGGGTCTGTCCCCCGTGTGGCTGCCCCAGTCACCTGCGATCCACTCGTTCCAGCCCGTAATCAGCACGATGGGCGGGTCGGTCTCGATGGCGCGGTCGAACTGCTCGGCGAAGTTGTAGCCCTTCTTCCAGGCATCGGGCTCGGGATCGTTGACACCGTTGTGGTAGGCGCGGCCGCAGTTGGAGGTCTCACCGTAGAGGGCGGAATCACCGAAGCGGATGTTGCCGCTGTGCTGGGCGACCGAGACGTTGATGACCTCGTCCACGCCGTCCAGGTTGGCGAATACCCGCTGAGGATGGGTGAAGTCCATCCAGGGCCAGCCCCCCAGCTTGTCGGGCTCGTTGGGCCACTGGGACATCTTGATGTTGAAGAACTCACGGCACTCGGGAGAGCACTCCTCCTTGACCGCGATGACGACGGGCTTGCCGTCCAGGCAGAACCAGGTATCCTTGCAGTAGCCGGGCTTGTAGACCTCGTCGTAGATCTTCTGGACAGTCTTGCCCGAGGCGGTATTGGTATAGAACATGACCTGCGGGATCTTCCAGCCCTCGTCGTGATACTCCTGGAGGACACGCATGACCAGTTTGCAGTTGTGGGCATAGATGGCGGCATTGGTGGTATCAAAGAAAAGGAAGTCAACGTTTGCCTGCATAAGGAGCTTCATGTGACGGCGGACCACCCACTCGTCGTTGGAGCAGTAGTAGCCGTAGAAGGGCTCACCCCAATGGTGGTAAACACCGTAACCGCCCCACAGGGGAGATTCGGGCTTATGACCGATATCGGGATCCTCAGCCATGATCTTGGAGACGTCGTAGGGCTTGTGACAGCCGTGCTCACCCAGCCAGAGGAAGTAGAACATACCGACCAGACGGTTCTCACGGTTCAAGGGGGCTCCGCTTTCGACATCGGGGGTGGGTCTGCCAAGGGCATCGACGGCCATGAGGGGCCCGCCCGCATATTGCTTCTTGTAATTCATCATGAAACTCCTTTCGGGGTCAGAATTCGGATTCTTGCGGGTGTATCCCGCACCTATATTATACCTGCATCCTCGGTGTTTGTCAATGTGTTTTCGGGAATTTGTACCAAAAAACTTCAGGGTAAAAGAGCGAAAAGTCGTGAAAATGAAATGCAAAAAAGGCTTGACAAAAAGGAAAGGATATGCTATAATATACGAGTCGTCAAACGACACGCGGTGTTAGCTCAGCTGGATAGAGTGCCTGGCTACGAACCAGTAGGTCGGGGGTTCGAATCCCTTACACCGTGCCAACAAAAATACCCAATGCCGAAGCATTGGGTATTTTTGTTGGCACTGCGTTTGGGCCGAGAATACCCGTTCAAACCGCAAGATTACTGAAAAATGTGGAACTGTAGCGACCGACGGGAGCGGAGTGCGGTTTGACCAGCCCGCCGAAGGCGGGGTGTGGGTTCAGAATCCCTTACACCGTGCCAACACCCAATGCCGAAGCATTGGGTATTTTTGTTGGCACTGCGTTTGGGCCGAGAAGACCCGTTCAAACCGCAAGATTACTGAAAAATGTGGATCTGTAGCGACCAACGGGAGCGGAGTGCGGTTTGACCAGCCCGCCGAAGGCGGGGTGTGGGTTCAGAATTCCTTACACCGTGCCAACAGGAAAGCCCACGGCTCGACCGTGGGCTTTTTGCCTATATAAACCGAACATCTACGTTATGCCAATCGTAGTCAAATCTCCCCGTTCGCCAAGCCTTCCCGTTTTTTTCTCCAGAGAAGCCCGCCGAACACGCAGAAGACCACGCCCGCGATCCCCACGCCCAGCCAAATGAAAATGAGGCGTTCCCAGCCCAGCCGCTCGGCTAAGGCTCCGTAAAGCCCCGAGCAGAGAGCGGTGGAAAAGTAGATGACACTGTTGAGAAATCCCGTGACTGAGGCAGCCAGACCCAGCGGCGCGAAATGGTAGGGAATGATGGTGAGGAACATATGGTTGACACCCCACATGGCGGCGACACCGATGGCCATGAACACGGCGCACAGGAGAGGGTGTACATGGCGGGAGAGGTACAGCCCCACCACGCACAGGGAGGTGATCCCGAACATGAGGCAGCAGAGGTAGACCTCGTTGCGGATAAAGCGCTTGTGGATCCATTCGGCGGCGTAGGTGCCGCTCACGCTGACCAGAGGAATGACCACCGCGATCAGCGCCGCCGCCGAGCTGTCCAGCCCGAAGCTTGCTGAGAGGAAGGTGGGCGCCCAGGTCTCCACCCCGTCCCGTAACGCACCGTTGCAGAACAGGCAGAGAAGCAGAAACCATAGGCCCGAGGCCAGAATGACGGCGAGGAGGGAGCGTTTGACCTTGCGATGCTCGGCGGCGGCTTTGGCGTCAGCTATCACCCGAAGGGCCTCCCGCTCCACACGGCAGGCCTCGTCCATCATGCGGACATATCCCCGCAGGAAGCGGTGACCGACCACCCATACGAGGAAGGCGAAGCACAGGATCCCTCCCGACACGAAGAACACTACCCGCCAGCCCGAAAGCCGCAGAACCAGAGAGGGAATGAGAAAGGCCAGCACCGCGCCAATGGAGCATGAGGCCACGATGTTGGTACCCGCCCACGCCCGCCTGTCGGGGGGCATGCGGTCGGTAAAGACCCGAATGATGGGCGCCCAAAGCATGGAGTGAAAGAGTCCGTTGCCTGCCCAGATCACGGGCATGAGCCACGGCTCGGTCACAAGACCCATGCAGGCGTTGCAGATCGCCGCTCCCAAAAGTCCCGTACCGATCATGTACTGGGGCTTGACGCGGGCGGCCACCATACCGTTTACCAGCTGTCCCGTGCCGTAGAGCAGCATGTAGGCGGTGGTGATGTACCCGCCTACTGTCTCGGTCAGAAGTCCCTCGGCCAGCATGGCGGGGAGGCAGGCGGCGAAGTTCTTGCGGCCGATGTAGCTGCACCCGTAGGCCAGGAAGCAGTATAAAAACAATTGCTTGGCCGAGCGGTGGATGCGTTGCTCCGTCCATTCCGCGGGAGAGGAGGAGTTCAGTTCCGGCTTTTTCATGGTAAGGCTCCTTTTCATGCCCCATTCGCTTCCGTGACCTCGGCAGGAGACTGCGGAGGCTCCATATGCCGGACGCGCTTGCGGTAGCTGTAGGCAAAGTAGAGTGCCTCCGCCAGAGCGGTGATGCTCCAGGAGAACACGTACAGAAGATACAAGGATTGGATGGTACCGAAATAAGCGAATACGGTATAGACCCAGAGCACTCGGAATACGCAGGAGCCCATGATGACGATGACCGTAGGCCACAGACTCTTACCGATCCCGCGAGAGGCGGCGATGGAGGCATCCATGAAGGCTGAAACGCAGTAGGAGCAGCCCATGACCGTCAACCGCAGCATCCCGGCCTCAATGACGGCCGTGTCGGTGGCGAACAGAGAAAGGAACTGCCGTCCGAAGAGCACCAGCAGCCCGCCCAGAATCGCCCCGGCGGCGAAGGAGTACCCCAAGCTTATGAAATAGCTTTTCAAAATCCGCTCCCGCTTGCCCGCACCGTAGTTCTGACTCATGAAGCTGGAGCAGGCGGTGTAAAAGGCGGCCATGACGTCATAGACCAGACCGTCGGCGTTGGCGGCGGCGGCACTGCCCGTGACCGTGACGGTGTCAAAGGTGTTGAGGCCTGCTTGCACAAAGAGATTGGCTACGTAGAAAATGGCGTTCTGACAGCCCGCAGGGATGCCGAGCCCCAGAATCCTTACAGCCTTATCTCTATGGATGCGCAGATGCTTCAGCCGAAGGGCGTGTATTCCCTTGGCGCGGAGCAGGGAGGCCACAATGAGGGAGGCCGACAGATATTGCGCGATGATGCTGGCCAACGCTACCCCCGCCACACTCATACGGAAGACGATGACGAACAGGAGATTCAGAAGAATATTCAGAATACCCGAAGCGGTCAAAAAGAGCAAGGGCTTTTTGGTGTCCCCCACAGCGCTGAACACGGCGTTGCCGAAGTTGAATACCGCCAGAGCGGGCATACCCAAAAGGTAGATGCGCAGGTATAGAACCGCGCCTTCCAAAAGATCGGGCTTGGTGCCGAGCAGAACCAGGAGAGGCCGGGTCAGCACCTGGCTGATCCCCAGAACCGCCAGACCTACCGAAAAGCAGAGGAGTGCCGAGGTGTGCACCGTTTCACGGGTGTTTTTCTCATCTCTCGCGCCGCAAAAACGGGCTACCAGCACGTTGACACCCGACCCGACGCCAATGAGAAAGCCCGTATAGAGCATGACCAGGGTAGAGGTTGACCCCACCGCGCCCAGGGCCAACGCCCCGGCAAACCGCCCCGCCACCGCCACGTCGGCCATGTTGAAGAGGATCTGGAGCAGATTGGAGAACACGAGAGGGAGACTGAAAAGCAGAATATTCCTGCCGAGGGGTCCCTCGGTCATACGGAAGGTCTTGGAACGCATACACACTCCTTACCGATGCATGAAAAATGAAGATGAACCGCAGCGGCTCACCAAAGCAACATTATACTCCAAAAGGCTGATTTTTTCAAGTCCTTTTGCCGATAATACCCAAGACTTTTTTCGCTTTTCTCTTGCAAAATTCCCAAAAACATGATATGATATAGGAAAGAAACCAACCGCAAGGAGGAATCCTTATGAATACCATGAAGCTCCCCGTCTCCGACTTGAAATACCTGTCGGTGGGACTTCCGGACGAGATCAAGATGTACCACTTCACGGGGGATTTCGCCGGTGAGATCGCCGCCATCGACCGCTGGCTCACCCGCCCCGTCCCCGTGCCCGATTGCCTCCGCAAGCGCTTGGAGATCCAGCGCATCTTCGCGGTACAGCTTTTGGACGACTACCCCCTCACCCGCGCCGACGTGGTGGAGGGCATCCGCACCCGCTACCCCACCGCCGATGAAACCGCTCTGGACGCCTTCATCGCCTCGGGCAACGTGGACTATATCCTGAAAAACGGCGAGATGCGCTTCCAGCACCAGGCCATCTCCAACATCTTCAAGACCCATACCCACGACCTGGAGAGAATGTATAACCCCGACTACGCCCCTGCCAACACCGCCGCCGCCGAGGTCCCCGAGACCATCCGCATCATGCGGAAGAAGGGCTACCGCGCCTTCCGCTACGAGGTGGAATACTGGATGAGATTAGAGCCCCACGCCGAGAAGCCGGGGGAGACCCTCAAGATCTGGTTCCCCTACCCCGTGGCCTGCGAGAGCCAGCCCGCGGAGGAGATCAAGCTCCTGTCCTCCTCCCATCCCGTCACCGTCACGGGCACCGTTCACCGCACCGCCTACATGGAGGTCCCCTGCGAGGCGGGCGCCACCTACTCGGTGCGCTACTCCTTCGTCAACCGCGCAAAATACACGACCGTTGATCTTGACCGCACCACCTGCCCTCCCGTAGGCGAAGGCCTCACCCCCGAGGAGCTGGCTTACTACACGAGCGAGCAGTACCCCCACATCCGCTTTACCCCCTTTATCAAGTCCCTCGCCGCCCAGATCGCGGGCAACGAGACCGACCCCCTCCGCCTGGCCCGCCGGGTCTACGATTACATCTGCGAGCATATCCGCTACTCCTACGTCCGCGATTACCTGCTCATTGAGAACATCCCCGAGTTCGTCCTTATGAACGGCTACGGTGACTGCGGCACCATGGGCCTGGCCTTTATCACCCTCTGCCGCGCCCTGGGCATCCCCGCCAAGTGGCAGTCGGGCTCGGCCTGCTACCCCGACTCCATCGGAAGCCACGATTGGGCTATGTTCTACGTCGCCCCCTACGGCTGGCTCTACTGCGACCCCTCCTACGGCGAGGGCGCGGCCAGAGCAGGCAACGAGATCAGACGAGACCACTACTTTGCCAATCTCGACCCCTTCCGTCTGGTGGCCTCCAACCAGTTCCAGCAACCCCTCACCCCCGACAAGACTTTCTGCCGCATGGATCCCTACGACAACCAGAGCGGGGAAGCCGAGTACAACGACGGGAATATCTTCTTTGAGGACCGCGACTGCGGAAGAAGGGTGGTCTTTGCCGAGGAGATTGAGTGAGATACAGAGAT
>JAGBAS010000088.1 GCA_017938885.1 Clostridia bacterium | reverse complement strand
GGTAGCAGTTGTAGATGGGGGGCGCGGCCATGAGCATTCCCTTGCCCCCGCCGTAGGGGGTATCGTCCACACGGCGGTGCTTATCCTCGGAATAATCCCGGATGTTATGGGCCTTGACGACGGTATAGCCTGCCTCCTGCGCCCGCCCGATGATGCTCTCTCCCAGCACCCGCTCAACGAGCTCGGGGAACAGGGTCATAATATCGAAGCGCATCAGTTGGTCTCCTTGTCCCCGTCACGGTTCTCGAACATTCCGTCAATGGGGGTCATGCGGACGTATTCGCCGGGCTTTACCTCGGTAATGAACACGGGGATCGCGGGCACCAGCACCTCGGTGCCATCGGGGGTCTTGACGGTATAGATATCCGAAGCGGCGTTGGGGGTAATGTCCGTGACGGTTCCCAGCAGGTTCCCCTCTCTGCCCGCGCGGGCATCCATGGCGGGAAGACCGATGGCATCGGCCAGGAAATACTGCCCCTCCTCCAGATCAAAATCCTCGCGGGCGGCATAGAGCACGGCATTCCGCAGCGCGTCGGCGGCGTTCATATCCGTGACGCCCTCCAGGGAAAGCATGAGAAACCGCCCCTGCATGACCGAGCCGCGCAGAATCTTCATTTCTTTCTTCTCGTCGCCGTCACCTACGAAGACCCGTCCCAGGTCAATGAGATCGCGGGGCGTATCCGTCCAGGGCTCCACCTTCACGTCGCCGTGACAGCCGTGGGTATTGATGATCTTCCCGCAGTCAATGAAGCGGGAAGGAGCTTTGGTAGCCATACTGAAAATCCATCCTTATAAGCTTAATCAAAGATAGTATATCACAAATCCCCCGAAATTGCAACGGTTTCGTGAAAAATAATGGTTTTTTCCGAGAAACTCATCTTTTTTCGGGCTGGTTGCCGCCACACGCTGTCATCACGGGATTTTCGTCACTCTGCCATGTTGACAGTACGGTGATTCCGTGCTATAATGAAATAACTTTACATTGAAAGGAGCAAACCGTTCATCATGAAGAAAACCAAGCTGATCCGTTTGTTCGCACTTTTCCTGTCGGTACTGCTCATCCTGCCCACCGTAGGTTGCGCCACCGGCGACGAGACCGCCAACACGACACCTTCGGACTCGGCCGCCGAAACCGAGGTCGAAACCGAGTATAAGCCCGACATTGACGTCAAGGACTACGACTGCGATTTCAATATCGTCATCGGCGGTACCTTCAGCAGAGACTCCATCGCCATTGAGGATATGGAGGACACCAAGGCCGGCGACCTGGAGACCGCCGTATACGAGCGAGGCATCAAGATCAAGGATCATCTGGGCGTGAGCCTGGTGCATCAGGATGCGGGCGACTGGATCTCCTACGCCGCCAACGTCAATAAGACCGTCCAGGCAGGCGACGACAGCTACCAGATGGTGCTGACCCACGTCTACCAGGGTCTGACCGATCTGGTCACCTCCAACGCGCTCTACGACATCGGCGAGCTGGATGCCGTGAACCTCAGCGCGCCCTACTGGGCCTCCGACCTCATGGAGGAGGTCAAGGTCGAGGACAAATACCTTTTGGGCTACAACGACTTCTGCCTATCTTCGGTGAACCTTATCGTTTTCAACAAGGATCTCATGAAGGAGTATAATCTCACCGAGCCCTATGGCGACGTCCGCAACAAGACCTGGACGTTGGACAAGCTCATTTCCATAGCCTCCGTGGTCTCGGCGGACGACGGTGACGGGAAATGGACCAACAAGGACACCTACGGCATCAGCGGTTGGGGATGGGTTCCTCTCATCAGCCTGGTCACCTCCTCGGACATGAAGATCGTGGATCGCAACGATATCGGTGACTTTACCGTTGCCTACGACAACAACAGCGAAAAAATGATCGATCTCATTGAGAAGGTCATGACCATGTACAATGCCGAATACTCCTATTTCTGGAAATCCACAGAAAACGGCAATGCGGAGGCCATGCTGAATTTTGCCGGCGGCAATGCGTTGTTCCAGCTGTACAGCAGCTCCGCTCTGACTGCTTTCCGTGAGGAAGAGCTCCGCTTTGGCGTGCTTCCCTACCCCCTGTGGGATGAAAAGCAGACCGAGTATAAGTCCCTCAACTGGAACGGCATGATGGGTGTCCCCGGCTCCATCAGAAATCCCGACATGGTGGGCGAGGTGTTGGAGCTGATGGGCTACTACACCGCTGACGTCAAGGATGCCTACTACGAGAAGCTTCTGGGTACCAAGCTGGCCGAGGCTCCCGATGACGCCGAAATGCTGGACATCATTTGGAATTCCCAGGTATCCGACGTGGGCCTCATCGCCTGCAACTCCTCTGGCAGCATGGACGCGCTGGTCTACTTGATCCCCAAGATCTGCGAATCGGGTCGGAACAATTATTCTTCCTACGTAAGATCCCACAGCAGGGGCGCACAGAAAGGCTTGGACAAGGTCTTCAAGCAGGGGTGATCGCACACGAACCAAAGGAGCGGCTTCAGCCGCTCCTTTTCGTATGGGAAACGCCTTCTCGCCAAAAGCGATCGGGCCTTTCGGATTTCAAGGTCTTTCAGCCTGACGTCCCCGCTGCTTACCAAAAAGCAAGGTGCCCATCCTTTGTGACAGGCACCTTGCTTTGGTACGGATGAGGTTCAATCCTCCTCCCGATTCTGACCGATCTTACTCAGCACCAGCACGGCCAGGATGATGACCAGGGTGACGAGGAAGATACCCAGCATACCCATGCCCATAATGGGAAGAGTAACCCAGGCGGTCTCGGGGTAGAAGCCGAACCGGATCTCGGGCTCGGTCTCGGAGCCGGTGCCGGATTCGGTGACCTCCTCGGCGGTATCCTCAGCGGTCTCGGGGGTAGAGGTGACCTCCTCGGGGGCGGTATCAGCCAAGGTCTCGGGAGCGGTGGTGGTCTCCTCGGCCATGACGAACAGGGGCAGGGAGAGGACCAGCAGGAGGGTCAGAATAACAGCAAATAACTTTTTCATGATGATTCCCTCCATTTATCAACCGATAAGGTTCAGGATGAGACCGCCGGCAATGACCGAGGCGATCTGACCCGAGACGTTGACGCCGATGGCGTGCATGAGCAGGAAGTTGGAGTTGTCCTCCGCAAGGCCCATTTTATGCACCACGCGGGCCGACATGGGGAACGCCGAGATGCCCGCCGCGCCGATCATGGGGTTGATCTTCTTATCCTTGGGCAGGAAGACGTTCAGGAGCTTGGCGAAGAGGACGCCGCCCGCGGTGTCGAAGATGAAGGCGAAGAGGCCCAGGACGATGATGAGGAGGGTCTGCCAGCGCAGGAAGAACTCGGCCTGCATCTTGGTGGCGATGGTGAGACCCAAAAAGAGGGTGACCAGGTTGGCCAGAACCTTCTGGGCAGTCTCGGAGAGGCTGTCCAGCACGCCGCACTCGCGGATGAGGTTACCGAACATGAGGAAGCCGATCAGGGGCGCGCTCTTGGGGGAGACGATGCCCGTGATGATGGTGATGACGATGGGAAACAGGATCTTGGTGCGCTTGGAGACGCGGACGTCCTTGTTGGTCATGCGGATCATGCGCTCCTTCTTGGTGGTCAGGAGCTTGATGACGGGGGGCTGGACGATGGGCACCAGAGCCATGTAGGAGTAGGCGGCCACCATGATGGCACCCGTGTAGTTGGAGCCGAGATAGTTGGCCACGAAGATGGAGGTGGGGCCGTCGGCGGCGCCGATAATGGCGATGGAGGCGGCATCCTTCAGATCGAAGCCCACCATGTTAGCAAGGAACAGGGTGAAGAAGATACCGAACTGGGCGGCGGCTCCGAAGATCATGAGCTTGGGGTTGGTCAGCAGGGGGCCGAAGTCGATCATGGCGCCGATGCCGATGAACAGGAGCAGGGGGAACAGCTCGTTGGCGATACCGGCGGCGAAGAGCACGTCGATGGGGCCTTCCTCCAGGACGCCCTCCACCCACTGGTTCACCGCGCCCGAGTTGGGCAGGTTGACAAGGATGGCGCCAAATCCCATAGGCAGAAGCAGGGTAGGCTCCATGTCCTTCTTGATGGCGAGATAGATGAGCAGACCGCCGATGATCCACATGACCAACTGCTGCCAGGTAAGGTTGGTCACGTTGGAGAACAGGTCGCCCAGTTGTTGCAGGAAACTCACGTCGTTTTACCTCTCTTTCTTTTTGGAAGTGACCGAAATAAAAAGACTTTTACCGAAAGCCTCAAAGACTGTTCGGTAAAAGTCTTGCTATTTCATTCCCGCGCGGGTCGGAGACCGTACTGACGCGCAGGACACGGCGGATGCCGCAAGCTACTCCCTTTTACGTTCCTTATTCTAACACAGTTTTCAGGATTTGTAAAGGGGATTTTGGATTTTTCTTTGAAAATTTCAAATTGGGGGCTATCGAGCTGTTGGGTAGTGCTGGCCTTCGCGTTTTGCCCTCTCACCCGCCTACGGCGGGAGCTCCCCCAGAGGGGGAGCCTCCTCGCAAGCTCGGGCACGAAGCGGTGAGAGGGCAAACAACGCAAGCAAAGCGCAAACAAACAGCCCGTCAAAACCCAATTTACCCCTCAAACCGCTCCCCGATCTCCTTGAGGAGCTGACGGATGGGCAACTGCTGGGGGCAGATCTCCTCGCAGGCACCGCATTCGATGCAGTCAGCGGGCTTGCCGCCCTTGGAGGTCATCCAGCCGTAGTGGCCCCGGGCGTCCTCGGTGTTGAAGCGGCGGGCCTTGTTCTCGGAATTGAATACGCCGGGGATATTGATGTGCATGGGGCAACGGTCGCCGTCCACGCAGTACTTGCAGGAGGTGCAGGGGATGGTGGGGATGGCGCGGATGATATCGGCTACCGAGTAGACCGCCTTGAATTCCTCCTCGGTGAAGGGGGCGAAGTCCTTCATGGATTTGATGTTATCTTCCATCTGCTCCATATTGCTCATGCCCGACAGCACCATGAAAACATTATCGAAGGATGCGGCGTAACGGATGGCGTAGCCGGCAGGAGAGTACCTGCCCAGGCCCTTCAACACTTCAAGCCCTGCCTCGGGAAGGTTGACCAAACTCCCTCCGCGAACGGGCTCCATGACGATGACGGGCTTGCCATACTTGACGCAGACCTCGTAGCAGAGGCGGGACTGGACGTGGCTATCCTCATAGTCCAGATAGTTGAACTGGAGCTGTACAACCTCGATAGCGGGCTGTTCCGAGAGAATGGTCTCCAGGACGTCGGCGGTATCGTGAAAGGAGATGCCCACGTGGCGCACCTTGCCCTCGGCCTTCAGCTCGGAGGCGATCTCAAAGGCGCGGTTGCCGGTGTAGTGGGGGTAGTTCCCCTTATTGAGGGAGTGGAGGAGAAAGAAGTCGAAGTAATCCACGCCGCAGGCCTCCAGCATGGAATCGAAGTAGGGGCGGATGTCCGCCTCGGTATTGAAGAAGTTGGGGGAGAGCTTGTCGGTGAGGATGTAGCTGTCACGGGGGTAGCGGGAGGTCAGGCAGGCCTTGACCGCCAGCTCACTCTTACCGCCGATGTAGCCATGGGCGGTGTCGAAGTAGTTGAAGCCTGCGCCGATAAAAGCATCCACCATGTCGCAGGTCTGAGGGATGTCCACTTCCTCGCCCTTCATGGGGAGGCGCATCAGGCCGAAGCCAAAGTTCTTTTTGATCTCGGGATAGGAATTGTTCATAGTGCGCTCCTTTGGGAGTGAATTTCATTGTATACTACTATTTTACCATGAAAAGCGGCTTTTGTCAATGCTTTTGGATAAAACAATAAAACCACCCCGCCTGATCGGACAGAGTGGTCTTATATGTGAGCGAGTCAGGATCAGTCGATCTGCTCCTTGACCTTGGAAGCCTTACCGACGCGGTCACGCAGGTAGTACAGCTTGGCGCGGCGCACCTTACCGACGCGGACCACCTTGATGCCGGCCACGTTGGGGGAGTGCAGGGGGAAGGTCTTCTCCACGCCGCAACCGTAGGAGATACGGCGGACGGTGAAGGTCTCGGAGATGCCGCCGCCGTGCTTGGCGATGACGGTACCCTCGAAGATCTGAATTCTCTCGCGGTTGCCCTCTTTGATCTTGTTCTCGACACGAACGGTGTCACCGATCTCGAAGGAGGGGACAGTCTCCTTCAGCTGCTCATTGGTAAAAGCCTTAATCAAATCCATGATATTTAGCCTCCTTAAATCCGGGGTGTTCATGCAGAGCCATCGCAGCGGACCACCCGTGTAATACATGTGTGCTTTTCACACACACGCAGATTATTATACCATACTTTCGCTTTGATTGCAAGAGTTTTTTACAAATTTGTTTTCGACTTTTTGCATAAACTTGCGGTTGACACAGGCGGGGGTTTGTGGTATAATTTGGGTAAAAAAACCGAAAGGAGAGCCCCCGTGAGTATTTTTCGTCACCGTCCCCTGTTTCTCTGCTGCTTTGGCTTTACCCTCGCATCCCTTGCGGGGGTTTTCCTGCCGCTTACGGGAAAGCTGGTGCTTGGCGGTTGCTTCCTTTTCGGAGCCTTGATCTTCTGCATTTGGCAGATACAGCGCAGAGCCGTATCCCGCACGGTTCTCACCGGTGTCCTTTGTTTGCTCGTTCTGACGGGCTTTCTTTCCTCCCATTTGTGGTTTCACGGAGGAAGCGTGGCTTTCATGCGCTCGCTTACAGGTCATACCGTCACGGTAACGGGTACCGTCACCGACCGCCGCGGCTCGGGCGGATATATGACCTCGTACTCCTTGCATCTCACCTCGGTTGACGGGAAGGACACGGATGGGGACGTCTTGCTGACCTGCCACTACGTCTCGGATCTCCAACCCGGATACGCTGTAGAGATGGAGGTCACGGTGCTCTCCATCGACGAGGCCGCCGGGAACGGATACGACGCCGCCGCTCTGATGGGTGACGGATTTGTGGCAGGGCTGCTGTCCGAAACCGAAGAGACCGTCACCATTACCGAGGAGAACGCCGGCGGTCTCACCGTACAGGCGAGGCATTTGCGGAGATCGCTTTCGTCACGGCTCAACCGCATAGCAGGAGGCGCGGCAGGGCTTCCCTCGGCTCTGTTGCTGGGAGATAAGACCGCTCTGCCCGACTCGGTACGGCGGGATTTTTCCCGTGCGGGTGTGTCCCATCTGCTGGCCGTCAGCGGGTTGCACCTGACCCTGCTCTTCGGGCTTTTCGAGGGGCTTTTGCGTCTGCTCCCCATTCCCAAGCGGGTACGGGTAGTGATCCTGTCTCTTTCTGCCGTCGGGTATCTGGTTCTGCTGGGCTTTCCTCCCTCGGCTACGCGAGCCGTCATCATGCTGGGCGGGGTATACCTCTCCTACCTGCTCTCGGCGCGAGCAGATGCCCTGACCTCTTTGGGGTTTGCAGGGGCCGTGATCCTCGCCGTGACACCCTATGCCGTCTGCGACGCGGGCTTTTGGATGTCCTATCTGGCCACGCTGGGGCTGGTTACGGTGATGCCGCTTGTCAATCGGCAGACGAGGCAGAGACAGGCAGGTGCTTCCCTGTTCCAAAGGCTGAAAGCAGGACTGCGCAAAGCTTTGGCGGGGATCCTTGTGGGTCTTGTGGCGATGAGCTTTACCCTTTTTGTTGTCGCCGTCGTGATAGGAGAGATGGGGATTCTGTCGCCTGTCTCTACACTTCTGATGACACCCCTATGCGGGGCTGTGTTGGTTCTGTCCCTTCTGCTCCTTCCCTTGGGTAGCGGCGTTGTCGGTGCTTTGCTCAGCGTAGTGATCGAGGCTCTTTGTGAGGTCATGACCCGGCTGGCCGCTTGCATGGGTGAACCGTCGTGGGCGGTGGTGTCCCTGCGGCATCCCGCCGTCGCGCCTATTGCCTTCTGTATGCTGGTTGGGGTTCTGATCCTGCTCTCGGTAAGGCTTCCCCGCAGGAGACAATGGACGGTGATCCTACCCCTTATGGCGGGCTGGGTCGCCATAGGCGGGGTGCTGTGTGTACATGCCTTGCTGACAAACCGAGAAATGACCGTCAGCTACATCCAGCCCTCATCCCAAGCCGATATGCTGGTGCTGACCGAGGGGCAGGAGGCGGTGATGATCGATCTGTCCAACGGCAGTCTGACCGCCATGAGCGCGGCGGCGAGAACAGCCGAGGAGGAGGGTGCCACCGAGATTGCGGTGCTGATGCTGACCCACTACCATTCGCGGACAGCGGGAACCCTGACCGCTGTACTGTCCCGCGAGACCGTTCGCGCCCTGTGGCTTCCCGTGCCCCAACGAAGCGAAGACTACTATATCCTGCTCTCCTACCTGGACAAGGCCGAGGAAGCGGAAGTTCCCGTGTTCCTGTACGGAGAGGGGGAATCGCTGACCCTGTTCGGCGGATGCGAAACGGTACTGCATACCGATTGGCTCGACCGCTCGGTTCAGCCCGTTCTGCTTCTGTCTTTGGACGGGGGAGAGGGCAGTCGGACCGTCTACTGCGGCTCGGCGGTCTTTGAGAGCGGGCTTGCCGGTCAAGCTGAAACGCTGGTCGCCGAGGCGGATACGGTCGTTTTCGGAAACCACGGCCCGCTGGTCAAGGAACCCTTCGGGGAGAAGTTGCGCTTCCAAGCTGACGCGACTGTGATCCTCTCGGCCGAGGGAGGCGCGGCAGGGTGGTTTATCCCTGACTCCATCGAAAAGCAGACGCTTGGGTTGGGGGAGCGGCGATGGACGGTGAAGCTCCGGAATCAAATCCACAAGTCAAAACAAGTGACAGAAAGCGAGAAGTTACCATGACCAACCTTGAAAAAATGCACGCCACCATGCTCTACGACCCTGCCGACGGGGACATTATGACCGAGCAGACCGCCTGCCTCGACCGTCTCTACGACTTCAACCACACCCGCCCCACCGAGCAAGACAAGCGGCAAGCCCTCATGAAGGAGATGTTCGCCGAGATCGGGGAGGGGTGCTACATCGAGCCGCCGTTTCACGCCAACTGGGGCGGAAAGCACGTGCATTTCGGGAAGTATGTCTACGCCAATTTCGGTCTGACCATGGTGGACGATACCCACATCTACGTGGGAGATTACACCCTGTTCGCGCCCAACGTGGTGGTGGCCACGGCGGGGCATCCCATTGACCCCGCACTGCGGGCGAAGGGACTCCAGTACAACGCCGCTGTCCATATTGGCCAAAACTGCTGGATCGGCGCAGGCGCGCTGATTATGCCCGGCGTGACCATCGGGGACAACACCGTCATTGGCGCGGGGTCTGTGGTGACCCACGATATTCCCGCAGGAGTCGTAGCCGTAGGGAATCCCTGTCGGGTCATGCGGGAGATCGGGGAGCACGATCGGGCGTTCTATTTCAAGGATAAACGGGTGCAGGACTGTGGCTTCTGATCCGATCCTCCCTTCGTACACCGCTAAGGTTATTCCGAGTATCCCCTGATGATCGCAAAATCGCCAAAAAGCAACCGCCCGTGTTCGGAAACGCGGGCGGTTGCTCTATCATGTACGG
The DNA here is from genome assembly GCA_017938885.1 of Clostridia bacterium. GTDB lineage: Bacteria > Bacillota > Clostridia > Oscillospirales > CAG-272 > CAMEON01. The sequence goes on along the minus strand of JAGBAS010000088.1, from coordinate 27,408 downwards.
GACAAGCGGCGCGGTACGGATGACGGCAAGGCGGACGCTTTCCGGTCAGAACCGCCCCACGCGGATGCGCTCCCATTCAACTCGGTTGGGGGAGGCGAACCGCACCTCCAGGGTGGCTCCCTCGGTATTCAGAGCCGCCGGCAGATCGATCAGCGAGATGCGGGCGTACTCCCGTCCCTTCCCGGCAGAGCCCGACTCGATCCAGGAGATCTCCCCCGTGTATACGGTACCGTCAGCCAAGATCACCGTCACGGTTCCTTCGGCGGGGGGTTCTACGTAAGTAATGCTTCCAAAGCTTGCGTCAACCGCATAGGTCAAGCGAAGATACCATCTTTGAATCATTTGGTAGGTCACCGTGCCCGTGAAGGGGTCGGTATAGTTGCTGGCCCGCTCCTGTACCTCCACCGTCGTGAGGGTGATATCAAAGCCCTCGCCGTCGCTGTACAAGGTGTTGGTCAGCTCAACCATAGGAGAAAGCGGTATACGAATGGGCAAAAGCTCCCCTGCCACCGTCTGATGACTGCTTTGGAAATTGCGCAGCTCCTCCAGATAGTAGCCGGAGCCCTGCGTCCAGTAGGCAAAAAGTCCCGTGCCCCAGAAGATAGCGACAGCGGCCAGCAACGAGGCCAAAACGGCCATGCCTATGGTAAAGCTTCGCTTTCTGCGGTACCCGATCCCGCCGCGAGGCTCACGGCGGCGGGGCTTACTTTTCTCACGGGCGGCAGGGATCATCTCCTCTGCCCCTTCCGTGATGAATTCATCCACGATGGACTGGCAAAAGGCCGCCACACCACCGCTTCCGAACAGCTCCTGTAAGGGCTGTCCTTGGAGCTGTGCCTCCATAAGCAATGTCTCGATCTGACCCAAGGTGCGCCACAGATCATCGCCTGCCGGAAGCCGATCCATCAGACGGACGGATATCTCCTGCATAGCCCCCAGATAGGGCCCCTCCAGCTCCGCCTCGGCCGAATGAGAATTTCGAGGAATATTTGCGCGCATAGTATTCTCCAATCAGTAGAGGTAGGAACTTTACCGTCCGTACAGCCGGTTCATGCGTCGGAAGCGATCCCGATCCACCGAGGCAAGCTGCTCCGCCGTCACGCGGAAGCTCCAGTTTCCCTCGGCTTCCCCGGGGGTATTCATACGGCAGTCTGCACCAAAGCCCAGGATATCCTGAATGGGCAGAACAGCAAGGTCCGCCACCGAGCTCATGAGGGTGCGGATAATGGCGTCGTAGGATGCCGGCCGATCCCAGTTCCAATCGGTAAAGCCGCAGTAATCCAGCAGATCACGGCGGGTGGACTCGTCAGCCTCCCAGACAAAGCCCAGGAGGGTATTGTTATCGTGGGTACCGGTGTAGGCCACGGTGTTGGGAACATAGTTATGGGGAAGATGCGTGTTGGCAGGATCGCCGTCAAAGGCGAATTGCAGGACGCGCATACCGGGGAAGCCGCTGTCACGGACGAACTTGACCAGCTCGGGGGTGGACTCACCCAGATCCTCGGCTACGATCAGAGGACGGTAGCCAAGCCGTTCCTCGCACTCATCCACCACCTTGCGGAGCTGTCTCACGAAGGGGGTGCGGGGGCCCTTCTCCCAGTGGCCTTCCTTGGCGGTGGCGGCATCGGCAGGGATGCTCCAGTAGGCCTCCAGCCCACGGAAATGGTCGATGCGGACACCATCGAAGAGGGTCAGCATATGGCGGATACGAGCCGACCACCAGGCGTAGTCGTCCTTCTTCATGCGCTTCCAGTCATAGAGAGGATTGCCCCAAAGCTGCCCGTCCTCGGCGAAGTAGTCGGGGGGACAGCCCGCCACGGCGGTGGGTCTGCCATCCTTGTCCAGCTGGAATTGCTCGCGGTTGGCCCAGACGTCGCAGGAATCGTAGGCCACGTAAATGGGAATATCCCCCATGATGCGAATACCCTTTTCGTTGGCGTAGGCGCGGACGGCCGCCCATTGCTTCATGAAGTGAAACTGAATGAACTGCCAGGCGAAATGCTCGGTTTCGTCCATAGCATCACTTGTCCACTCGTACCAAGAGGTGTCCCCATTAGCGGCGCGGCGGGCCATGAACTCGCAGAACTGCTCCAGGTAGGGGTTCTCGGCGGCGAAGGTTGCGATGGCGGCACGATCCTCGCTTGAAGCGCGGGAGGCAGCCAGGCGGAGGATATCCATACGGGAGAGCCCCAGCTTGGCAAACTCACAAACATAGGGCGTATCCTGCTTGACCGAGGCCAGCTCATCGGGAGTCAGGTAGCCCTCGGCGGCCAGGATGCGGAGATCCATCAGGTAGGGGTTGCCGCCAAAGGCGGAGTAGGACTTATAGGGGGAATTGCACTCATCGGCCATACAGAAGGGCAAAACCTGCCACCAGGTAAAGCCGCAATCCGCGAGAAAGTCGATGAAATCGCGGGCTTCTTTGCCGAAGCAACCGATGGAATCGCTCCCGGGAAGGGAGGTGACGTGCATGAGGACGCCGGAGGCGCGGGAGTTGTTCATAACAATTCCTTTCTAATGGATAAAATCATTATTCTCTGGAAATCAAAGGCTGACGTTCATCACGCCTTATGAACCAAAAGCCGTGGTAAACAAGCTCCGCCTCCTCGGTCGTATTCCAAGGATAGGAGAGCAGATTCAACAAATGGGTAGAAGGGGGGAGGCCGATACAGGGAGCATAGGATGCTGCCAATTTTCCAAATTCCTTCTCTGTAAATTCTGCGGGAAGGGATTTCAGAAATCCAACAAATTCGTTTTCTTTGTCGGAAGGAACGGATATCCAACAGTTGGTAATCATGGGGCGAAGCTTGACCGGGGCAGTATCAAACTTTTTCTGATAAGCCGGATTCTCCGCAAAATATCGGTCGATCTCGGCCTGCACCTCATCGGATACGGGACGTAACCACGAGGAATCCTCGAAAACGAAATCGATACGAGGCTTCATTTTGGGTGTAAATGCCTTTTTGAGTATCGCCCATTGACCGTATACCTCCCCGGCTTTATGGGGAGGGGGTGTGCCATCTTCGTAGGCAACCTTGGATTGGCAGACGATTTTGGGTTTGAGATCCACGAGTTGCCAATATCCTGCGCTGTACGAGGTATAGAACTCACCGATTTTCAACATAGCCATCTCCTTTAATGGGCTTCAAACCAATTCGCGCCGATATGGGCTTCCACATCCAACGGGACGGAGAGCTTGACCGCGTTCTCCATCTCCTCGCAGAGCAACTGCATGGCCGCCTCAGCATCCCGGGCGGAGGCCTCGAGGATCAGCTCGTCGTGGACTTGCAGAATGAGCTTGGCATCCAGTCCGCTCTTTGTAAGCCTGTCGTGTACGCGGATCATGGCGATCTTCATAATATCGGCGGCGGTACCCTGGATGGGAGAGTTCATGGCCACCCGCTCACCGAACTTCTTGCGCATCTTGTTGGACTCGGCCAGCTCGGGAATGAAGCGGCGGCGGCCTAGCTTGGTGGTCACAAAGCCCTGCTCATAGGCAGTTCTGATAATCTCGTCCAGGTAGCGGCTGATGTCGGGGTAGCTGTTCAGATAACTGTCAATATAGGACTTGGCCTCGGCGCGGGAAATGTGGAGATCCTCGGACAGAGAATGCTCACCCATACCGTACATGATGCCGAAATTGATGGCCTTGGCCTTCTTGCGAAGCTCCACCGTGACGTGATCCTTATCCACGCCGAAGACGCGGGAGGCGGTGTCGGTGTGGATATCGAAGCCCGATATGAAGGCCTCCCGCATGGCGGTGTCCCCCGCGATGTCCGCCAGGAGGCGGAGCTCGATCTGGGAGTAATCGGCATCGATGAGGACGCGGCCTTCGGTGGCGGGTATGAAGAACTTGCGAAGCTCACGGCCCAGTTCGGTGCGGATGGGGATGTTCTGGAGGTTGGGCTCGGCGGAGGAGAGGCGACCCGTAGCGGTGCCGGTCTGCTTGAAGGTGGTATGCACCAGGCCCGCCCCGTCGGCCACCTTGAGAAGACCGTCCACGTAAGTGGATTTCAGCTTGGTGACCTGGCGGTACTCCAGGATATCCTCGATGATGGGATGGTACTTCTTCAGCTTATCCAGCACCTCGGCGGAGGTGGAATAGCCCGTCTTGGTCTTCTTGTCGGTGGGGAGCATGAGAGTCTCGAAGAGGATCTCGCCCAACTGTTTGGGGGAATTGATGTTGAAGGGCTTCCCCGCGTAGGTGAAGATACGGGATTCCAGATCGGCGGCGTAGGTGTCCAGCACCAGGCCGTATTGGTAGATGGACTCCCGATCCACCTTGAAGCCGATGCGCTCCATATCGAAAAGGACGGCGGCCAGGGGCATCTCCATGTCTTGGAAGACGCTCCACTGCTCGGTGGCGGTGAGCTGTTCGGTGAGGGCGTCGCAGAGAGCCTCATAGCAACGGATGACCTCGACGGGGGGCGTGTTGCCCAGATAGGTGACCGCAATACGGTCCAGGTCAAAGCTCCCCAGTCCCGAATTGAGGGCGTAGGCGGCCAGCATGATATCGAAGTCCACCACCGTGAAGGGAAGCCCGTCGGCGGTCATGCGGTGGTAGAGGTTCTTGGCGTCGTAGGTGACAGTGGTGACGCCGTCCCTGGTGATGAAGGCGCGGATAGCGTCGGCGGTCTCGGGGGTGAGATCGCCCACGGGGCAGGTATAGAGCTTCCCCTCCTTGCAGAGGGTGAGGGTGCCGCTCTCATAGGCCACGGCGTAGCGGCCGAGGGGGAGATCGGCGAGGGCGGCGGGGGTGATGGTTTCGGAGGATTCGGTTAACACCGTTTTCACCTCCGTAGGGACCGGCGTCCCCGACGGTCCGCTTTCCGGCAGATCAAGCGCGTCAAACAGGGTGGGCTGTGCCACGGCCGCGGGTTCTTCGTTGAGTCCGAACCGCTTGATGAAGCCCGAAAACTCGTACTTTAAGAACAGCTCACGGGCGCGGGGCTGATTCATGGGGGTGGTGCGGATATCCGCCAGTGTGAGGCCCAAGGGAACCTCACGATGGATTCTTGCCAAGGTTTGGGACATATAAGCACTCTCTCTGCCGTCGGTCAGCTTTTTCTTGACCGAGGGAGTATGCTTGGCGGTCTCCAGCTGCTCGTAAATGCCGTCCAGAGAGCCAAACTCGGAAATGAGCTTTAAGGCGGTCTTCTCGCCGATGCCGGGGACACCGGGGATGTTGTCCGAGCTGTCGCCCATGAGGGCCTTGACGTCCACGAACTGGCTGGGGCGAACGCCGTACTTCTCCATGAAGGCGGCCTCGTCCATATCGGTGGTGGCGTTGTTGCCCGCCAGCAGGACGTGGACGCGGGGGGAGATGAGCTGGAGGGAATCCTTGTCTCCCGTCAAAAGGTAGGCCATGCAGTCCTCGGGGTCGGCCTCGGCCATGGCGGCCAGGGTACCCAGGATATCGTCTGCCTCGTAGCCCTCCATATCCAGAATATGCAAACCCAGCATCTCGGCAAACTCACGGGACACGGGCATCTGGGCCCGAAGCTCGTCGGGCATGGCGTGGCGACCCGCCTTGTAGTCGGCGTACATCTTATGGCGGAAGGTGGGGGCCTTCAGATCATAGGCGATGGCGGCGTAGTCGGGCTTCAGGGTCTCCAGCTCGCGGCTGATAACATTGACCAGACCGTACAGGGCATTGGTGGGAAAGCCGTCCTTGGTGGTCAGCAGGCGGATGCCGTAGAAGGAGCGGTTCAAAATGCTGTTACCGTCTATACAGAGGAGCTTTTTCATGGCGGGACTCCGTTTCTTTGAGAATCGATATCTATTTTATTATTATACCATTGTTTCGGGGATATGTCAAGGGCGGAGGAGAAAGTAAAGCCACCGGAATTGCCGGAGAAAAAATGCCGGACCCTTCACGAGTCCGGCAAAGCTATGCGTGTTTGGAATAAATGCCCAACGGGTTACAGGTAACGGAGCTTGTGGATCAGAAGCGCGATACCGCCTATGACGATCAACACACCGATGACAGCGGCAATGATGATGACGTAAGAGGGGATTCCGTCCTTCGTGTCGTCGGATTGATCCGTGGTTTCGCTGTCGGACGCCGTGGTTTCGCTATCGGGAACCGCAGTATCGCCATCGGGTGCCGTGGTATCGCTATCGGGAGCTACGGGTTCGCTATCGGGAGCTGCGGTCTCGCTGTCTTGCAGAACCTTTTCGCAATAATCACAAATCCCGTTGCTGTCGGCATCCTCATGATCGGTTTTCTCAACGCTTTGGGTTTCATAGTGATCGCAACCCGTGCAATTTCTGCGGCTCTCGCCATCCCTTTCACAGGTAGGAGCCAAGGTCTGCGTCCAGTCTCCGTACACGTGACCCGTTGCAGGAATCTCGGCATAGGTCGTATGATCGCATCTGGAGCAGGTTTCGTATGCATCCCAGCCGTGCTCCGTACAGGTTGCATTCTGAGCGGAATGCTGTACCGGATCGTGTCCGAGGGCGGGAATCTCTTCCTTCATGATATCGCCGCAACGAGTACAGGTATGCGTGGTGGAACCCTTCTCGGTACAGGTGGGCTGCGTGATAACCGAATCATAATCGTGCCCCAGCTTGTTGACCAGCACGGTTCCGCAGACGGTACACACTTGATCTTGCAGGCAGTCAGCCATGGACCCCGGTGTATGACCCTTTGCATCGGTAGTATCATCGATGTATGTGTCACCACAATACGTACATCTGTAGGTCGTATAGCCCTGCTCGGTACAAGTAGGAGCGGTCACCGTCCCGGAATACTCGTGAGCATGCGGCTTTTCGCCTCCGCAAACCTCACATACAGGGTCGCAGGGGCGTTGGCTGACGTGAAGATGATGCTCAGACTCATGCCCGCAAACGGTACAGATCTGCCAGTGGCTCTCTGCGTCATGAGCGTACTCATCCGAATACGCGTGGGAAATCGTCCGTACCTCCCCGCAACGGTTGCACGCTGTATCGCAGTCGTGGTCATACGCGTGACCCAGAGGCGAGCCGTGGGTAAAGGTGTCGGTTCCCTTTTCACCGCAACGGCAGGACACGGAATAAACGGCGGGAGCCGTACAGGTCGCGGGCGACAGCAAGTATGCATCGCTGACGGTCTCCTCTGTAAACGCATGGTTACAGAGGATCCGATAGCTGCCCAAGGGATATTCGATCCATTGGGATTCACCGGCACTGTTCAGAACACGAACCTTGACTATCGGTTCACTCTGCTCCAAGGGTGCCGTATCCTTGACACGAAGCGTCACCTGAAACACATCTCCGCCCACTGTGACGGGGGAGGCGTACAGAAATACGCCCTTTCCGTCCTGCGTCTTGAAATCAGCCACAAAAGGAGCCGGAGACAGAGTCCAGGAGCCCTCGGTCGCCTCAAACACGTCGGGATCATACGAAAGCTCAATAGAACCTGATTTGATTCCCTCATAGGAATCTATGTGGATGGTAAACGAAAGCTCTTCGCCCTGAAGCACGTCCTCAGCAGAAGCGATCAGGCAAAGGGTTGCCAGTATCCAGAGGACAGACAGGACAGTCCATACTACTTTTTTCATATTCACTCCTCTCCGCCGCGGCTTAACGGTGGATACTCAAGGGATATTCTTCCTCGCCGAACATGAAGCTGTAAAGCAGATGAACCGCGTCATCGGAATCCACGTTGCCGTCTCCGTCGTAATCGAAGGGCTGGTCAGAGGGATACGCTTCTCCGCCAAAGAGCACGTGGTAGACGACGTACAGCGCGTCATCCGGGTCGAGAACACCGTTGTTGTTGGCGTCACCGGCCGTATACCGCTCGTAGAGACAACCCTCGCACTGCATATCGTATTCATCGCTGTAGAAGTGCCCCTCGGAGGCAGACACGGCATCACAAAGCTCACAGCGCATCCAGTGGCTATGCTCGTCGTACTCACATTCTGCACCGTATTGGTGAGGGGCTTCCCGATCTCCGCCGCATCGGTTACAGTCCGCATCGCAGACACTGTCATATACATGGGGGAGAATCTCACCGTATGCGAAGGTCTCGCTACCTGCCTGCCCGCAATGGACACAGTTATAGTAGTAGGTAGCCTGTTCGGTACAGGTAGCTTCGGTGGCAAGATAGGCATCGATCGGAGTCTCCACCGTAAAGCTGTGACAGTACAGAGGAACCAGCGAAACGATATTCTCGGCGGAAAGACTGATGGTTTGGGTTCTGTTGTCGGCATACTCCAGAATCAACTGTGCGGCTAAGCTGTTGATGGATACGGCACCCCGCACAGGATCCACCACGTCGATCACCAGTCTCAGAACCGCCCCGCCAACGGTCTGACCGTTGGCAAATACGAACACACCCCGTCCCTCGCTGAGATCAAAATCGGACATCAAGGTGCCGTCGATCAGCCATTGCGCCTCGGTGATCTCCAAAGCGGAATGATCGTAGAGGATCTCCAACGCACCGCTCTTCACGTTATCATAGGTATTCACGGCAATCAGGATCTCAAATCCCATGCGCATATACGCACAGACGTTACAGGTATCATCGCAGAGAGCGTCATACTCATGGCTTTGCACGTCGCTTCTGTTTCCGCAAACCGAGCAGGCGTGCCAGTGCTCACGGTGATCCATACTCCATTCGTCGGCGTAGTCATGGGTCACACCCCGCTCGTAGCCACAGGTATCGCAAATGGAATCGCAGGCGTAATCATACTCGTGAGCCATGATCTCGCTGTAACCGCAACGGGTACACACGGCGGCATGGTGGGTATGGTTGACGATCTCCACCGCCATATTGGTATGGGGACACGTCGTGACTGAAACCGTCTTGGCAACGACAGGATAGGTATGGACTCCTGCATCATCCTGCACCGTGAAAAGACAGTCTATGGACGTGATGGCCGCAGGAGCCTTTGCAAGAAGCGTAATGCTGTATACCGTTGTATTGATATCAGTGGCATCTCTCCAGGCAGATACAGAGCGAAGGGTACCCTCCTCAATGTCCTGCAACAACGCCCCGATCTCCCAGGAAACGTTGACCAATTCAAAAACGTTCGTATCGAACCAGGGTACAATAGCCAGAGACTTAACGAGGCCGCAATTCTCCACGACGATTCCGAAGGTGATCTCTTCGCCGACAACAACCACATCGGTGGGAGCAACGACGTGGATCACGGGGCCGTTCAGCATGGGAATGATCTCCTCAGCCAGCACCTCGTGACATACTGTACAGGAAATCTGCTTCAGACCGGTCTGTGTCTCTGTCGCGTATTGGACGAGGGTCCATTCACCCTCGATATGGCCGGAAGCGGGCACAATGGTGTCCTTCATGCTTCGGCCGCAGCTTTGGCAGGTGTGCAGCGTATATCCGTCTTCCGTACAGGTCGGAGCCACCACGATCCCCTCGTCGTAAATATGGGCGCAGGGATCGCTCAGCATCATAGCGTATACCAGAAGATCGTCGTACACGTTCTGGGCAAAGGAGGTTCCGTTCACAAAGTCACGAACGAAGGTATACTCCCAGGTCAGACCGCTGGCGATCACGTAGCCGTCGCCCATGGGATACTCCACCAGGGTAGGCCGTCCGTTGGCATCCTCCAGAATGGTGATCGCCTCGGCGGGGAGGTTGTTGAAGTAGGTGTGACTGCTGTAGGTGCTGTACAAAAGCTCGTTGGTAATGGGCTTCTGATCGGTCAGAACACCGGTTACGATGTGATGATGGGGATTTGCGATGTAATTGCGGTTGGAATAGTAATTCTCTATGGTCACACCGCCGGGGAGGGCATAAGAGATATCACCTGCCGCCCAGCCCTGATCGCAAGCGCCGTAGACGACCACGCCGCCCTGTTCAGCAAAGGCAGCAATTCGATCTGCCGCATCCCGCAGACGGTCGTAAGTATCGGTGGACTGATCGTTGGCAATATAGATCACGTCGTACATGGAGAGCTCAATACCGGTCAATTCTCCGGTGGTCATCATATCCCAGCCTGCAATATACCCCTCGGAGGCCAGCTTATCCAGCAGAACCGTATTGATATTCTCGGTCCAGGGAAGTCTGTCCTGGATCAAAAGGATACTGGCGGCGGGACGCATGGGAATGATCTCGGTGTAGGTATCGCCGCAGATCGAGCAGGTGTAGGTTATGAGTCCTTCCTGCGTATCGGTGGCAGCACGGGTGACCGTAGCTTCATACGAATGTCCTCCGGGAATGGTTTCCACATAGGAATCCTGACAGCTCACGCATTGAAAACGCTTGAAGCCATCCCGGGTACAGAGAGCATCCTGATGCTCAACCAGCTCGTAGTCATGCTCGGCATATACGTAGGTCATGTAGGACTCGCCGCAATGAGTACAGGTATGGCGGATCATACCGGGGGTCGTACAGGTAGCCTCCGAAACGACTTCCCGAATATAGCTATGCAGAACGGGCGGAATATACGTTTCCATGATATCACCGCATTCCGGGCATTCGTAGCGGATATAACCGGGCTGATGGCAGGTAGGCTCGCGAGTCTCGATCTCTACGTAGCTGTGTCTGTGGATCAGCCTGGATACGGTAATGCTGTAGGTATAGACCTCGGGCTCCATGCCGTCAGCCGAAATCGTAACCGAGTAACGGTAGGTGATCGGATCCTCAACGGGCTCCGCACGAATGCGCCATACAACGCCCGCGTCGTTCCCTGCGGCAATATTTCCAAGCTCCACGGTGGGGTCGTCCAGGAGTATCAATCCCGCAGGAAGCTGAATGGATGCGCACACGTTGGTCAACTCCAGATCGCCGATATTATTCACCCAGCCGTTGAAGGAGAAGGGGTTGCCGACGTAGTCCGAGCTGTCTTCGTTAGCGATCAGCTCTGCGGGCACCATGGCGGCGAAATCAAAATCCGCCACAGGATCGGGATCGGGATCAACGGGATGGGTCTCGTCCTCCGGATCCGTCTCTTCGGGCTCCTCGCTGGGCACAAAGGCACTCAGACCGTAGTAGGTCTTCACGGTGCGGCTCTCGCCGGGTGCCAGAGAAATGGGATTGAAATAGACGTTTACGGCACTGTCGCCGATGCTTTCGTTATCGTAGCAGTCCCAAGCCGAATCAGATGATCCTTTTCCGTAATTCAGGAATTGCACACGGTCGGGGCGGTCGGCTTCATTATAGAAGAAGGTACCGCTGGCCACCACCGAAGGATTGGCAAGGTTGTCGAACACCTGCCAGGTCTGAGGAATATCATCCCCGTAGTAGTTGGTAGCAGTAGTCAGGTTGCGGCCATTGACGCGGAAGGGCGCATGGTCGTTGGAGCCCAGCATGGTGTCGAAGAACAGACGGGCACCAACCTCGGACGCAGACCCGGACTGGTTGGTCATCACGTACTTATACTCCACCGTATCATAACGGGACGTATAGACGTTATAGGCAAAGGAGATGAAGCGCTCCACCTTGATCCCATTGATCACACAAGAGGAGTACAGACTATTTCCATCTGCGGTCTTCTTATCAGTCGAGCAATAAAAGGCCGATACTCTCCCGTTGACGTTGACCAAAGCTCGGGAGGTACAATCAAACAGAAGCTTTTGATTATTGTCCGTAGCCGTATTGGGGTCGCCTCCCGTGGTATACAGGACGTGTCTGTCAGTATCGAGGCGGACACTCAGGTATTCGTTATTGATGGTATTAGCCGATATGGTATGCTGCTCCGCCGTTGCAGCGGAGACCGTGACGGGCCACGCCGCAAAGAGGGCTGCGACCATAACCAGCGCAAGGATCCCCGCTGTCAGCCGATGGATCCTATGATTTTTTCTCGTACTTTTCATAACAGCTTTCACAAAACTGTCCTCCATTCTTTTCCGTACGGATATTGTGGGTGCTTTTCCTGCCGGCTCAATGGGTTCGCGAGAACCCATTGAGCCAAAACGCAGGCGTTATGCGGATTGTAACGGATATTCAGACTCGCCGAAGAAGCTGTGATACAGGAGATAGAGCGCGTCGTCCTCGTTGGCTTCGCCGTCACGGTTGAGATCAAGAGGTTGCTCCACGGGGTACGCCGCAGTACCGAACAGGATCGCATACAGGAGATACACGGCGTCGTCCGAATCCACGTCGGCATCGTGATCCATATCTCCGTTGACGAAGCGGCTGTGACCGCATTCGTTACAGGCTGCATCGTAGGCATCGTCGTAGGCATGGGGAGCTGCGCCCAGGTGCACGCCGCAAAGCTCACAGTCGTGCCAGTGCATATCCCCGTTTCCGTTCCATTCGGGAGAGGGAGCATGGGGAGCCACACGCTCGTGGCCGCAATCCACACAGGTCGTATGGCAAACGCTCTCGTAGCGATGGCTCATAACACGGCTGTGACCGCAGAGATCGCACACACCGATATGGTAGTCCCCGTCCACCTCGGTGCAGGTCATATGCTCATGGGGACATTCGATCACGGATACGTTCTTAGCAACCACAGCCGCAGGAACGGTTCCGTTTTCATCGTGCAGGATCACCGTGAAGTCCATCGCCGTACTGTCAGCCGTTGCGATTGCCTTCAGGGTAATCGTAAATACCGTCGTATTGATGTCTGTGGATCCGCTCCAAACCGATACGGCGCGGAGGGTATCGGGCTCGATATTCTGCATGAGTGCCGAAATCGTCCAGCGCAGATCGACCAGTTCAAAGACGCTCGTGTCAAAAATCGGGACGACTGCCAGAGACTTCACGGGACGGCAGTTTTCGATGACAACGCTGAAGGTGATCTCTTGTCCGAGAATAACGGTATCCGTCGGAGCCTGCACCTGAATGATGGGTGCGTCCAGCATGGGAATGATCTCCTCAGCCAGCACGGCTCCGCAGAGGGTGCAGCACCGCTGCTTCAGACCGTTCACTTCGGTCGTGGCGGGATACGCCACAGTCCACTCACCCAGGGTGTGTCCGAGTGCAGGCAGGAAGGTATCCTTCATTTGCAGACCGCAATTCAGACAGGTATGCAGGGTATAGCCGTCCTCGGTACAGGTAGGCCCGTATACGGTACCCATATCAAAGATATGCTCACAAGGATCGCTGAGTCCGATCGCATACACGACCAGATCGTCGAATACGCTCTTGGAATAGGTAAGGCTTCCGCCCTCGTATGCGTTTCTGTTGTAGTAGAATTCCCAGGTCAGACCCGAAGCGATGACGTGACCGTCACCGATGGTGTATTCGACCAGGGTGGGATTTCCGTATGCGTCACGCAGAATGATATTGGCATCGGCAGGAAGCGTGTCGCTGTGGAAGTAGGTATGGCTACAGTAGTTACCGTACAAAAGCGCGTCGGTCAATGCCTTCTGGTCGGTCATAGCCCCCGTCACGATGGGATGGAGACGGTCGGCAATGTAGTTGTAACGGGAGTAGAAATTCTCCTTCACAACACCGCCCGGAAGAGGAGAACGGATGTCTCCGCCGGCCCAGCCGCTGTCGCAGGCACCGTAGATCACCACGCCGCCGGCACGGACGTAGGAGGTAAGCGCGTCATGGAGAGCCGCCAGACGGTCGTAGGTTCCGGTGGTTTGGTCGTTGGCGATCATGACCACACTGTAGCCTGCCAGGTCGGCCGCACGGAAGGTGGATGTAGTCACCATATCCCAGCCGAGGATATAGCCGGCATCCTTCAGGTGATTGAGCAGAAGGACGTTATCGTTATGATCCCAAGGCATCCGATCCTGGATCAGGAGAACGGAGGCCGAGGAACGGACGGGGATGATGTCGGTATAGCTGTGACCGCAGATGGAGCAGGTATAGGTAATGATTCCCTCTTCCTCTTCGGTTGCGATCTTGGTGATCTCCGCCGTGTAGCTGTGGGCACCGGGGATGATCTCGTCATAGCTGTCGCCGCAACGGTCACAGGTGTAGGTATTCATTCCGTCAGCCTCACAGGTTGCATCCACGTGAACGCTCAAGACGTAGCGGTGCTCCGAGTAGACGTAGGTCGGATAGGTATCGCCGCAATACTCGCAGGTATGCTCCATGATACCGGGCTCGGTACAGGTAGCCTCCCGGATCATGTAGGTCACGTAGCTGTGTCCCGTTGCGGGAATATAGACGTTTTCCAACACCGTACCGCAACGAGAGCATTCGGAATGACGGATACCGGACTCGGTACAGGTAGCCTCTCGGTCAACCATCCACTCGCCGGGTTGGTGTCCCAGGGGGGGCACGATGTCATCGCGGTAGACGTCGCCGCAAGAGCACGTATACGTTGTGAAGCCGATATCGGTGCAGGTGGGGGGGGTTACCCGGAGCTCATACTCATGGATATGAGGCATATCCTCGTCATAATCAATGGTATATATGCCTCCGTTTTCAGTCACGCCCCAAAAATTGAAAATATATCTATTGCCTGCACGCAAAGGAACGATATAGTCATTTCCTTCTCTTTCCCACTCATCGATATCAACAAAGCTGACATAACAACCGACAGGGTGGGTGATGCGGACCACACAATCCTCCTCGGGGATAAAGAGGTAATACACATCATGGCTACCCGTAATCGTGCAGGAGAAGGGGAGCTCGTCTATGATATAAGGATGCTCATAGGAACCATCAGCCTCGCCGATATTCAGCATAAACTCAGACAGGATCACGACTTCCCCGTCGGTATTCTGATATGCCAAGCGAACCGTATGCCAGCCTTCCAGACCGCTGATATCCATAGAGATCTTGTAGCGCGAGCCGGTGTCGGCACCTAAATATTGAGAGGCATCGATCACGCCTTCTTCGGGCGTAACGGTAAAGCTGTTGTCAAATACGAAGGGAGAATTATCGATCTGGTATCCGAATCGGCCAACCCGACCCATAATGGCTACCCAGCCCATGGCGGTCAACGTATTGGTCTCACCGGGAGCCAGTTGAGCAATACCGTTCCATTCCGAAACACGTCCGGGCTGGAAGAAATTACGGTCACTGTAATAATCGTTCGGAACTTCAACGCCCTTAAACAGGTAATCAAATTCGAAACGCACGATGACATCTTGGTTCTCCGACCAGAGGGGGTAAGAGCCGTAGGGATCGGGATCGATAAAATCGGGCTCATCAGGGTCAATAACGGGAGGAGGAACGATTTCGTTCTCCCCAGGCTCCTTACGGTCAATGCCAAGAGGCTTGACCGCCGTAGCTTCGGAGGTACCGTACTCCAGAATGGTCAAACCGGCAGAACCGCCTCTGACAGCGGTATGCATGGTAACACCCACGAAGAATTCACCAGAGGGGCTCAGTCTTTCCAGCAGAGCGGTGATCTGGGCAGCATTGGACTGCATAACGCCATTGATCCTGATCTCATATTTGTAGCCGTTCCAAGTAATCTCCAGCGTATAGATCTCGCGGCCTTGGTCATCCACCTCGACCGGAATAGAGCTTGATCCAACCCACGTAAAGGAACCGCCAAAGTCCTCTGTCATAGGATCAGTCAAATGGGGAATACTGGTGGTGAGCCCGTCACCGTGGCCGCGGAGCAAAGTCAGCCAACCACCTCCGTATTCGACACTGCCGGGCTGAAGCATACCGGTGTTTTCATAACCGGTATTCAGGGACAAGCTGATCCATTGATCGGCTTGGTAGCCGCCGTCGTAGCTATAATCATCTACTCGGAATTTGAGGTAGATACCGTTCTTGATGGACTGCGCCTCCTTGGTGGACACGGTCACAAAGGGTATACAGTTTGTCCAATCGGGCTGGATGACGGTGAAGCCGTCGGAGGTATACTCATAACCGGACTCGGGAGGGTACACCGTATCGGGATCGTCATCCTCGGAAGGATAGTTGTTGATCCCTTGGTGGGTCGTCCACATTCCCTCGCCGGGCTCGGATGCGCCCATCATCAAAACGAACTCCTTAAGAACGACGATCTGGCCGGTTGTGTTTCGGTAAACGAGGCGCACCGTATGGAGGCCCGCCAGACCCGAAATATCCATAACGATCTTATACCGGGAGCCGGTGTCGGCACCGGCACTTTGAGAGGCATCGATCACAGGATATTCCGTTTCATGTGTGAAAGCGGGGTCGAATACAAACGCGGAATTATCGATCTGGTAGCCAAACTGACCGACTTCACCCATCACAGCGACCCAGCCCCAGGCGGTCAGCGCGGTTACGGAGAGGTCGGGAATATTGGCAATGCCGTTCCAGTCATTGCCTTGTCCGGGTGTAAAAATATTCTCGGGTCCCATGTCGGGATTTCCGGATCCGGTATACAGTTGGTCGAAGCTGTTATGGAAAACGACGTCGTGGCGATCCGACCACGAGGGATAGAATATATCGGGATCGGGCTCCTCCATTTCAAATTCAACAATCAAAGGATAAGTCCCCACATTGGTAAGAAACATAGTTCCTAAGCTTACGGTATACGTACCGGGAGTCAAGTAAACAGAACCTGTACCGACCAGGATACCCATACTGTCATAAACCCGGCATAAGAAATCACCCATAAAATGGTACCTTCCCTCGGTCGTGACAACGAAGGTATAATCGACACCCCCCTGTTCATAAATCCATTCGGTCACAGGGATTTCGTTTGCGCCAAGTTGCAGAACTCGCTCAGGCTCAGGCTCACCCTCACCCATCACCAGAGTAAACTCCCGAAGGACAACAATCTCTCCTGCGGGATTCTGATAGACGGTGCGCACGGTGTGTCTGCCCACCAGCCCCGCTACGTCGATAACAATCTTGAAGCGGGATCCGGTGTCACCACCGACACTTTGAGAGACATCGATGACAATCTGTTCGGTCGCACGAGTAAAGCTATCATCAAATACGAAAGGAGAATTATCGATCTGGTATCCGAATCGGCCAACCTCGCCCCGAACGGCAACCCAGCCCAAAGAAGTCAAGGTCGTTACGGAGAGGTCGGGCACGTAGGCAACGCCATTCCAAGAAGCGGCTTGTCCGGGTGTGAAGATGTTCTTCGATTCGTCGTAGTTGGGATACTCCATACCCATATATAGCTCGTCAAAGCTGAGATGAACAACGACATTGTAGTGATCCGACCAGAGAGGATAGGAGGCATCGGGATCGGGGTCAACATATCCGGGCCCATCCTCTTCAACCGTCCATGTGATGATCCAATCCTGTTTGATCATCGCGCCAACATAGAAGCTCCAAGTTTCACCGGCAACCAGGTCAACGGAGTAGGTTGCACCGTCAGCATTTTCGCAGAAGTCCACTTCGGGAGTGTACCAATCATCATATGCTTCCTGACTCAACAGACCCAGACCTGCGGGCAGGTTAAAGGTATAGGTACCGGAAACGGGAGCGGTAAAGCTGAACAAGTCGAAATAGCCGTAGGTGTCCGTAGTGGTTACATGGATTTCGTTGGCATCGGGCTCATCGGGCTCATCGGGCTCATCGGGCTCATCGGGAGTCTCCCCGATCACCACCGTAAGGGGATTGCGGAGCAGAACCAAGGTACCATCCTCCAACAGGATAACGAAGGCCACGGTATGGGAGCCATCGCTCAGATGGCTGAGAGGAACCGTGATCGCGTAGCGAAGCGCGTGCTCACCGCCTGCCCACTTAACACCATCCTCAGTGGGCTGTTCAAAATCCCCGAACACGATCTCACCGTCAAGAACGTAGCCAAAGCTGGCGATGGGCTGAGTGAAGCCGATCCAACCGCGGAGCATCATGGAATCGTGAACCATGTCGGTGGTAAACTTGATAGTGTTATCAATAGCATCCAGCTTGTCACCTGCGCCTCCATCTTGCGGGAAGTACAGCGAACCGTTGACAAAGAAGGAATCCACGGAACCGGCAATCACGCCGGCTTCCTCGGGAGATACGAGATCATCCGACGCAGTATCGTCGGCGACGAATTCGATGGAGGAGATCAGCATAAAGAGTCCGGGTAGCGTATCACAAGAGAAATATACGGGGCCGTTGTAATCCACGTTTGTGAGGTCGATCTCCATGGTCGTCAGCTGCCAGCCGCTCCAAGGCAGACTGTAGGTGGTTTCCGCAACGATCTTGCTCTGGGCGGGAGAAAACACCATGGAGGAATCGGCGTTGAGCAACAGGAAGCGATTCTGCGGGTTATTCTCGTAATTGCTTTGCGTGCATTCGCTGGCATCGGTGGTATAAGTAACGATAACTTTGCTGTAAAGGGACAGGTCGATCTCACCGAGGCCGATGGAGCCTTGATGGAGCAGTGCTGCACGATCCAATCCGGCCGCTTGAACCATCGGGCCCAAATTCACATCATCTGCATAGGCGATTCCGGGCTTGTGACCGGTAATGACCCACTGATCCATGGGAACGTTGTAGTTGCCGATGGCGGGGATGTCGGGATCGAGCTCGGGATCATCGGGATCGGGCACATCGGGCCAAGGTGTCACGGCAGTCTGACCCAAACCGGGCACTGCCACATCCGAATATCCACCAACCTGAACAGCGGAGAAGCGGATGGTGCCGGCTCTGACCGCAATACCCACCTGACTCTCACAGCTACAGGCAATCAGGGTGTTTTGAAGCGTATGCGTCTCACCGTTTGCAAGGCGAAGGACAGCAGTCTTTGCGAAACCGTTTCGAGGAGAGACATCATTGATGTCGGTATACACCACCGAGCCGGTCAGCTCAACGGTGGCATAGGTCTTTCCGTCAACAATAATAGAAACCAAATTGCCGTTGTCGGCAATCATCAGATCGTCCCCCTCGCAGGGAATGGAGTAGTATGCGTTTCCGACACGGGTCACGACACTGGGAGCATAATACTTCAAGATAATATGCAGCATACCGTCACGAAGCTGCGCATAGATACCTGCACCGCCCATGTGGCCGCTCGAGTCGGTTTCATAGTAATTTCGAATGGGATAAATTCCGTTATTACCATGATAATCAGCATAATGGTCATAAGCCTCATCAGAGACAACAACTTTATAGCCACGGACGAACATCCAACCTTGACTCATGAAGGAGCTATCCTTGAAGCGGATAAAATATTTGCCGTTCACGTCGGCATACATATCCGATATCATACTCAATTCGTACTTCTTTGCGCCTTCGGAAAGCACAACAGTACTGCCTTCCAGCGGGAGCTCAACCGTGAAGAAATTGCTCAGGTCGGTGTCATACAAGGAGACCCCCACCCCATTAGCATCCACGTTGGAAATAAAACCGTTTGTATTATTCGAAGGATTGGCAGGCACGTACGGGCCGGGACGAACCGGGGAGTCAGGAGCGGGGTCGTCGGCAACGAACTCAATGGAAGAAACCAGCATAAAGGTTCCGGGCAGCGTATCCCAAGATAAATATACGGGGCCGTTGTAATCCACGTTTGTGAGGTCGATCTCCATAGTTGTCAACTGCCAGCTGCTCCAAGGCAGACTGTAGGTGGTTTCCGCAACGATCTTGCTCTGGGCGGGAGAATACACCATGGAGGAATCGGCGTTGAGCAGCAGGAAGCGATTCTGCGGGTTATTCTCGTAATGGCTTTGCGTGTATTCGCTGGCATCGGTGGTATAAGTAACGATGACTTTGCTGTAAAGGGACAGGTCGATCTCACCGAGGCCGATGGAGCCTTGATGGAGCAGTGCTGCACGATCCAATCCGGCCGCTTGAACCATCGGGCCCAAATTCGCTTCATCTGCATAGGCGATTCCGGGCTTGTGACCGGTAATGACCCACTGATCCATGGGAACGTTGTAGTTGCCGATGGCGGGGATGGCGGGGATGTCGGGATCGGGCTCAGGCTCATTCGGATCAGGCTCAATATCGGGCTCAGTATCGGGCTCAGTATCGGGCTCAGTATCGGGCTCAGTATCGGGCTCAGTATCGGGCTCAGGCATATCGGGCCAAGGTGTCACGGCCGTCTGACCCAAATCGGGCACTGCCACATCCGAATACCCGCCCACCTGAACGGCAGAAAAATGAATATCGCCGGGTCTGACAACGATACCTACCTGGCTTTCGTAGCTACAAGCGATCAGGGTGTTTTGAAGCGTATACGTCTCACCGTTTGCCAAACGGAGAACGGCGGTCTCCGCAAAATCATTACGCGGAAAAACCTCAGTCATATCCGTGTAGGCCACCGAGCCGCTCAACTCAACGGTGGCATAGGTCTTTCCATCCACAATAATGGAAACCAGCTTGCCGTCGTCGGCGATCATTATCTCACTTCCCTCGCAGGGAATAGAGTAAATCACGTTTCCGACACGGGTCACGATACTGGGATCGTAATACTTCAAAACGATATTCAGCATACCGCCGAGAAGCTGCGCGTAGATACCTGCGCCGCCCATGTGGCCGTTCGCATCGGTTTCATAATAATTGTTGATCTTGTAGATACCTTCGCTGGGATTGAATTTCTCGATCAGCTCATCGGAGTTGACGACCTTGTAACCGCGGGCAAACATCCAGGTACACTGATTGAAAGAAATGTCTTTAAAGCGGAAAAAATACCGGCTGTTCATATTGGCGAACATATCCGAAATCCCGCCCATTTTGTACTTCTTATCGCCGTTGTCATGAACGATCTCGCTATTATTCAACGGACATTCGATCACAAAGAAATCACGCAGATCGGTCGCGTCCAGCTCGGTACCTACCTCATTGACATCCACATTCGAAAGGAAGCTGTCCGTGCAATCGCTGGGAGTCTCAGGCTCCTCAGGGCTCTCCGAGGGAACCGCGCTCCAAGTCAGACTCAGAATGGTCATGCGATCCTTATTGGCTTCTACAGCCGACGGACAATTGTTGACGACCTCAATGATGAAAGGACCCACGATCGGGGTCTCCAGAACCCACTTATAATTCCAGACAGTATACTTGTCATTCTTGTCCGCTTCCTTGAACACGTTCCGGGTGTAGACCGCACCGGTAGAAAGATCGGTGATGGTGATGGTAACGGACAGCTGGGTATCCGTGAACATCTTGGTGTAGGACATATTCAGCTCGGATATGATGCCCGTCAAAACGGGAGACGTCAGCTTGCCGGGAGCAGTGACCTTACCGTTCAAGCAAACAGCCTTGTAGGTATTATCCGGGCCAATCACGGGGAACTGAGGATTTGAAACCGAAGCACCGCCGCACTGAATAGCACTATTCTCGGTGATCCAACCGCTTGCGGTGGTGTAAGTTTCCTTATAGGAGGGATCACCGCCGATGACATTAGAAACTACAATAGTGTTGAAGTCAGCCGCGTTATTCAGGGTTCCCATGGGTCTCTCAACCCCATCGATCACAATACCGCCGCAGTTGAACTCCATGCCCTCCTCGTAATCCAGCTCCAGATGGATACCGTTGTCGTAGGCAGTCCAGGAAACGGCGGGAGTGCCGTCCCTGTAGGTAATACCGTTCGTTGTACCGGCCGCCCAGTTGACGAGACCGTTGGGTTCAGAGCGATCCAGATAGTACAGGCAACAACCGATCTCAAGAGGCAGATTCTCATCGCCGCCCATGTGAAGAATCTGGACATCCTCGCCCCATGCCTTCCAGGCATAGTCCTTGTACAGCCTATCCCAAGACATGGAAAACTCGGCGCACCAGCCACTTTCGGTACGGGAGGCAGAGCCTGCAACGCCGTCAGCCTCGGTCAGAAGCCCATCCGACCCGGATTCCTGGCGCATGATCTGCAAAGGTGCGCCGTCACCGTTACAGGAGAATGAATAGAAAATATTTTTGGGATTGTAAACAGAGTCGGGATCCTCCTCGAGCTGATCCCCGATCACGTTGCCAAAATCCAGACAGAGCTGAATGGCATCGCCGTTGTAATACCCCTCATTACCGTATGCAAAGTCGGGATCGGTAATGTAGAATCCAAAGTATATATTCTTGGAATCGGCAACGAAAAAAGCCAAGGTGCTCCATTCATCCGGAACGTCGCCAAGCCAGGACACCATATTCGACGCATCTACCATAATTGGATTGTAGCCGGCAACCGCCCAGTCATCCATATCCCCGTCGGTAACGTTCAATTTGGCAAAAGCCTCGGGATCCCAGTCGATCTTGATGGTTCCCACGGAACAGAATTCTTCGGCCGTAATGCCGTACTGGCCGGGATAAAAACTGTTGTTGTTCAGATCCTCGACCACAGGTTGACCGGCAATAGCCTTGGCCGCATAGCCAAGGAGGGCACGGTCATTGTTCGGATCCTCAGCAGCCAGAATGTTCAAGGCCGCAACCGGCATCATAGACAAAGTCATGACAACCGCCAACAAGAACGCGATCACTCGTTTCATCACATACTCCTTTTCAGCGAAAAACTTGCATATATTTTTCGCTTCATGCTAAATTATACACGCATTATACACCCATCCGTCACATTTGTCAATGTTCACCACCTATTGTTCGGATAATGTTTATATAAAGTTTAATATTTATTAACTCTTTTCAAGTAAATGACCACGCCTCGTGTGACGTTGTCCATACACGACGGATATCAAAAAAGCCCCGATGCTTATGCAACGAGGCTTTCCCGGGGCATATGATCCCCACTCTGTACAATACACGACTTTTGAGAGATCGGCGCAAGGTGTTGCGATTACGAACCGCAAAAATATAAAGGAAACAATCAACTGAACCTCGCGATCAACTCGTCCTGCAATTCTCGGGGAAGATCGACAAAATGAGCCGAAACACCCCAAAGCCGAACGATCAGATCTTTGTACTTTACGGGCTCGAGTTGGGCGTTTTTCAAATCCTCAACATTGAGAACGTTTGGCTGATGTTGCAGTCCGCCTTCCTTGAAATATCCGGTCAGCAGGCATTTGAAGATTTCTTTTCCGTTATTCCCCCGGAATGTTGACGCAAAATAGTTTACCATAACGCAATAATTCCACTGAACGAGCATGGGATCTATCTTTGCGGCAGAATGCAGAATTGCGGTGGGACCGTTTTTCGCGGTTCCGCTTTCAGGCGTGAGTGTAACGGCAACAGGTGTACCGGCACATCTTCCTTCCGGCGTCGCCATCAGGTTTTTTCCCGTCGGGACAGGGTGCGGTTGATGAATACCGCCGAGGACCCGGCCGCCAAGAAACGTTTTGTAATTCCGAGTTTGGCTCAGGCAAAATTCCAGAACATCCTTTGCTATTGCGTCAACGTAGTCATCGTTATTGCCCCATTTCGGACAGTTCCAGAGAACACTTTTTATGAAAGCGCCTTTTTCGCCTTGGTAATTTGACCGGCACGCCGAGTATATCTCTCCAAGCGAAAATCTCTTTTCCTCATAAACCACTTTCTTTATAGCGGCAAGAGAATTTATGGCTTCCGTAGCTGTTCCGAAAAACATTCCCTTTTCCTTTACGGGATACGGCACAAACGCAATATCCAACGCATTCTCCATGCTTCCGTGATAAAGCGGACTTATCAAAGGCAAGGGAGCCATGGGAGAGCACCCCCCTCGATCAATGGGCTTTTTGTGCTCCTTTATTCCTTGAAAGTATTTTTCGTCCTGCCCTTGAGCATACAGAAGAATATGCTCTTCGGCAATATTATAATGTTTGATCGCTTCCTCAATTTCCTGTGCGA
Organism: Clostridia bacterium; assembly: GCA_017938885.1. Classification (GTDB taxonomy): domain Bacteria; phylum Bacillota; class Clostridia; order Oscillospirales; family CAG-272; genus CAMEON01. The sequence goes on along the minus strand of JAGBAS010000088.1, from coordinate 3,977 downwards.
TGCGATCCTTGAATTTACACAGCAACTCGTCAAAGCCGTGCAACTCGCCACAATCCTTCAAAACGTCCATCAAAATGAACGCAAGAGAAGGTGAACCTAACCAAAAGAAATCACCGATTCCCGGGATATTGATGTCTTGACACAAGTCAAAGGCATAGCTTCTTGCGTACTCAATGAGAATGCCTGCTTTGTTCAAGCTTTCGACAAACAGGTCGTCATTGTAGTATGAAATAAAATTGCACCCGCTTATGGTCAACTCGGAGGCTTTATCAAGAAACTCGGGAGGGTTTTTACTGTTTATTCTCAAATTAAACTCAGGTTCCGGAAGGCGTATCTTATCGATCGCTTCAAGAAACATCATGGACACTTCGTTTACAGCACTGCTTCCGTCGGGAAGTACGCCTCCGAGTGTAACGACAAGCTGAGCGGCGTAATTGTGAAGATAAGAAGTAACAATGTCTACCTGATCATACATTTTCAAGAGCAGGCATTCGACAAGCTGCTGAGCTTCTTCGCGCGGCGTATCCTTCAGATATCTGCCGAGAATAACGTCAAGTCTTCCGTAATTGATGAACTCAAAGCTTTCGATTATCGTACCAAGATGCGCAAACCATAAAAGCTGAACGGCCTCGTGAAAGGTATCGGGACGTTTCCCGCTTATTTTCTCACATATGCGGGATACTTCCAAAAGCTCGGCTTTATGATCCCCCTGTTCTCTCTCTGCCAAAGCCCGGGCTTCTTCCGAATACCTCAAAATTAAACCTTTTAATCCGCTATAAGCAATAACAACTGCCGAAAGAAAGTCAAGATTGACTCTATTCAGTGATGCATCTTTTTTTCTGTTTTCGGCTTCTTCAAGGATACCGTCAATGCCCTTCTCTAAAATAATACCGAAATCCGGTGTATAGTGCGTTTTGTTTTTATAGCTTTGATCGCAACCGAACAGTGCAATATCGGCCTCGTTAAGATAAGGAACGTATGTGTACAGGCCGTACTGAAAAGGGTCATGCCCATCCTCATTCCCCTTGTTTGGCGAAAAGAACGTCCTTGTTCCTACGATAAGCTCTTGGGGGCCTATGTATATAGGCATATGTTCAAATATCATTTTGAGAGCAAGCGCTCTTCGCTCGGCTATACCGCCGGGCTCGTCAGAAACGGACATCGGGATCATGGGCGTTCTGCGGCATTTGTTTGCTCCGGATATGGTCTGTGCTCTTAAAAATTCTGTTCTTGTCATCATAATTACTTTCACCTTTCATCATCAAATGACAGTAATATTTTTATCGTGAAAAACTCTTTTTAACAACACAAGCTCCCGCTCGGATATCCGCTTATCCGTGTCAAAGGGATATTCAAATCCGAGAGTTTTATATTTACTTGCCCCAAGTGTATGGTATGGCATAAGCGTAAGCTGTTTTACCGATGCCATCGACGAAATAAGCTCCGCTATTTGTGTCATTTCTTCTATGTCGTTATTAAACCCGGGGATAACGGGTATTCTGATCCATATATCCTTTTGAACCTCTGCCAAACGATTCAAATTGTTCATAATCAGAAAATTATCAACTCCGGTGTATGCCTTATGCAAAGCAGAAGTAAAACATTTTACGTCATATAGATAAAGATCACAGTATGCCAATGTCTTTTCGAATGCTTCAAATGGAACGTATCCGCACGTGTCAATAGCGGTGTGTAATCCCACTGCCTTTGCTTTACGAAGAACAGACGCTACAAAATCAGCTTGAAGCAGGCACTCTCCGCCTGAAAACGTAATACCGCCGTTGTCCGAATAAAAGATCGTATCCTTTAATACCTCATCAATGACTTCGTCTTCGTCCACCTCTCTGCCACAAATTGTAAGTGCTTCGGAAGGACATCTTTGCGCGTCCAAAAGCTCTTTTCTCTCTCCGCACAAACCGCAACCGATACATTTATCCTCAAAAAAACGGAGTTGCAAAGACTTTGAAAGTCCCTCGGGATTATGGCACCATTTGCATCGGAGAGGGCAGCCCTTCATAAAAACAGTTGTTCGTATTCCCGGCCCATCGTGAACGGAAAAATGCTGAATATCGAATATTGTACCTGTCAATCCACGCACCTCTTTCCAAAAAATCCATGTCATCTTTGTCGATTATACCATACTTGTGTATGAATGTCAACCCTTTGCATTTTTTCACTCGCAAAACGAGCGAATAAAGATCGCAGGATCTCCCCATAAAGGGCGGTTATATGCATTCAACTCCCCTCCTCGCAGTGTTTGGGCATTCGGCATCTGCAAAGATCAACGCTTGAAAAATGGGTGCAAAAAACAAATGCCTTGTGACATCCGTTTTTTTCGCGTTTGCATCTATTCTGTCAACACAGCGAAGGCTGAAAAAGCGGGATTACTCCTAAAACAAAGAAAAAACCTTACTAATTCGTTCACAATTCGTTTGGAATTTCGAACGTTCGAATTAGTAAGGTTTGGTCGGAGTGACAGGATTCGAACCTGCGGCATCGTGCTCCCAAACGCAAAATCCCTTGTAAAATAAGGGTTTTTGAGTGATTTTTGATGCTTTTTAATCTGAAATCACTGCTTTCGTGTGCTCTTTCAAGCACTGTTTCCACGTAGTCCGGAACCGTATATGGTCAAGATTGTGGTCAGACCTAAATCCTATACTTCTATCGCCACCTCGCATGAGCCGCAAGCTCCAACCCGAGGTGGATTTTTACTGTAACCATTATAACATAAAACAGAGAAATTTTCAAGTCCTTCACAGATCAAAAAGTGATACGCTGTAATCAAAGATTAAGGCCGAGCGAGCCACGGACTCACGATTCAAAAATACCTAATCACGATTTACCTAATCGTACTTGACTAAAATGAAAATACGTGCTGCACCAACAAATACCCCGACATTATTACCGCCCCAATAGTGCCATCACCACCCAAAATATGCGGTGCTGTAGTCAAAGATTACGAGCCGCGTCCCTCTATGCAAATTTTTGGAGGTTCGGCGTAAATCTCCCTGCCATCCGCTGAGCGAAAATTCGCTTTATTCGCTGAAAATTCGCTCTGTTCACTGAATAAAGCGAATTTTAATTATTCCGTAAATTTATGATTATTATTCCGCAAACGATTGACATTATGCCGAAAATGTGGTATACTTATACTGATATATTATAAAATTCGAAATCTCAACATAACGAGGTATGAATAATGGCTATGACAACAAAGCAAGCCGCAGAGAAATGGGGCATCTCTGACAGACGTGTCCGCACTCTCTGCGTAAACGGACAGATTGACGGCGCATGGCGCGAGGGCAAGCTCTGGTTTGTTCCCGATAACGCTCCCAAGCCTGCCGATGGACGCATTCGCGGAAAGGAAACCCTTCTCGCTCAGATCGAAAGAAAGAAAATTGAACTCGACGGTCGCAGACCTCTCACCGAGGGTGAGGTGGCGCGTCTGAACGAGGACTTCATGATTGAATATACCTACAACTCCAACGCCATCGAGGGCAACACGCTTACCCTGCGTGAAACCGATATGGTACTCAAGGGCTTGACCATCGATCAAAAACCGCTGAAGGACCACATGGAAGCGGTCGGCCATAAGGACGCGTTCTACTTCATCTGCGATCTTGTCAAGGAGCGTACTCCTCTGTCGGAAACAGTGATCAAACAGATCCACTCCCTCGTCCTCGCAGATAAACCTCTCGACCGTGGCGTGTACCGCAGAGTGCCCGTCCGCATTATGGGCGCAAAGCAGGATCCCGTTCAGCCCTATTTGATCGAGCCAAAGATGAATGACCTTATGATGGAGTACGCAAACGACGATCGCAATATCGTGGAAAAGCTCGCCGACCTGCATATCGCGTTCGAATTCATTCACCCCTTCATCGACGGCAACGGCAGAACCGGACGCCTCATCATCAACCTTGAACTGATGAAAGCCGGATATCCCCCCATCGATATCAAATTTACCGATAGAATGCGTT
>JAGBAS010000087.1 GCA_017938885.1 Clostridia bacterium | reverse complement strand
TGTAAGGGAAGGCGTCACGCCCTTAGGGCGTGACGGATGAGTAGCCACACGAAAAGTTTTTGATCTGTGCTGGGAAAAGCACTATCAGGAAAGGTTTTTATTTGGAGGAAAGCAGATCATTTCCCTTCAGGAAATGTCCATTTATCGGCTACTCATCCACCGCTTCGCGGTCCCCCTTCCCTCACAAGGGAAGGCTTTCAACGCGGAAACCCAACTCACCGACAAACCCAAATTTGAAATTCTCCTATAGGAAGTCCATATGAAAAACCTATTTTCCATCAACAAGACCGACAACCCCGACGCCACGGGGTTTGACGAGAACCCTTACCTTTCCAAGACCGTCTCCGAGGAGGTCCGCACCAAGCTGAAGGGAGCTTTCTCCATTGTGGAGGAGCAGACCGCGCCCAAGGAGCCCTCCGAGGAGGAAAAGGCTCTCCGCAAGAAGGGCAGCCGCTACTGGCTGATCTGCCTTTTCTGCCTGATGGGTGCTATCGTCCTGTTCTTCGGGGGCAGTCGGGCGGGGCTGTACGGGGCCATGCCTTATCTCCATATTCTCGATCTGGCTCTGCTGGTGTGCGCCATCGCCTTTAACTTCAAGGCGCGGAAGATCAACCGCAAGCTGACCGAGGCACAGAACGCCGGCTTTGCATTCGACTTTTCCGAGGCCTCCAAGCGTCTGGAGGAGGCCGCCGCTGAGGCCGCCCGGGAGCTGGGTGTCCCCGAGACCGCGCTGACCGTGGATGTGTTTCCCTACCACTACAAGATAAAGGGTAACACCATCCTCCGCGTGGGCAAGGCGGGAAAATTCGACAACCTGGCCGTTTCGGTTTTTATCAAGGATGAAAAGCTCTGCTTCGCCACAGCGCAGGAGCTGTTCGCGGTACCGCTTTCCGAGGTCAAGGGCTTCCGCGAGTACAACGAGGACTTTGAGATGGATATGTGGCTCAAGCCCGAGGAGTCGGATTCCGCCAAGTACAAGGAATTCGGCATCCGCAAGAGCGGGTTTCTCGGCCGCAAGGGGCACGGCTATTTTGGTCTGCGCATCGGCGGGGAGTTTGAAGTGCTGATCCCCTGCTACGATTGGGCACCCGTCAAAGCACTTCTGGCGGCGAGCGGAGTGACATAAAATTTTTCATCTTTTTTCGATATTGTGAAAGATTCGGTATCCGAATTTCGTCTATATAAGAGAGGGGATATACGCCCCCTCCATTTCCATCAGAAAGGAACCCGACTATGGCTGAAAAGCATCTGATTGCGGTGAATCTCACCGACAACAAGAAGAACGAGTATTTCGACGACACCCCCTTTACCACGGCGCGGATCTCCCCCGCCACCCGCGAGGCCCGGGAGAAGGGCTCCAAGGAGTTCGCCAAGGCCGCCATGAAGTCCATGAAGCTCCCTCTGCTCCTGGGGGGCTACATCTTGATCGGTCTGGGGCTGATCGTGCTGATGGGCTTTCTCAAGGCCCTGCCCGAGACCGACTTTATGACCGCTCTGAGTAACGGCAAGTGGCTGCTCATCGGCGGTGCCGTGTCGGCGGCTGTGGGCGGTGTACTGCTGATCCTCCACAAGCGGGGACAGAAGAAGCAGGATGAGAGCGAGGATCTCCCCGACGATATGGACGAGTCCCTGAACTCCCTGGAGGCCGTCTCCCGCCGCATCAAGGTAGAGCTGGACCATCCCGAGGACGAGCAGGTCACGGGGATCGAGGTCCTGCCCTACCGCTACAAGTCCACCGCCGACGAGGACACCAAGGAGGTGCTGAACAGCGGTTGCTTCGAGAACACCGAGGTGTTCTTCTGGCAGGAGGGCGACTATCTCTGCTTCACCGACTACGAGTGCGTCCAGAAGCTCCCCAAGGCCGCCGTGGAGGGCTACTACACCGTGGACGCCAAGTACAAGATCTCCTACTGGTGGAAGGACGAGGAGTTCAACAAGGGTGAGTATGCCCGGTACGGCATCAAGCAGGACAGCGAGGGCAACTACAAGCTCCATACCTACTACCGCGTCGTGATCCGCGAGGGTGAGGACCGCTACGAGATCCGCGTGCCTGCCTACGACTTCGACAAATTCCAAGAGATCGCGGGGGCGGCTTGTCTGGACGGGGTAATCTGACCCCCATGGACAGCCAAAACCTCTTCTCCTACACGGTGCGCCCCGACCGCGAGGACAAGAACCGCTCCACCGACGTGTTCGACCTCAACGCCTACACGGTGCGGACGCTCTCGCCCGATGTGAAGGCGGAGAAGGATGGGCTGTACGATGGGTGGCTGGAGGCGAAAGCCAAGCGGGAGGATCGGGAGGAGCGCGTTGGTTGCATGGCAGAGGGTCTGTCTTATGCGGCGGTATCGATACCGCTTATCGTCGGGAAGCTGTTGTATGAGATCATTCTGGATTCATTGCAAGGGAAAGACTTACCCTTCAACGGAAAAATCCTCTCCGCTCTCCCGTTGGTATGCCTCCTCCTTCTGTACGCGCTGTGCAACAGTAAGCTGACCGCGGCCATCAACCGCTTTGCCCATCGACTGTACATCAAGAATCGCCCCGAAGCCGATGCCGACGTGGATGAAAAGGCTCTCGATCCCCGACTTTCCGAGACCGTCGCCGCCGCCCGCGCCGAGCTGGGAATCCCCCACCACGCGTGGGAGCTGGATATCCTTCCCTACCGCCACGGCGTGACCTCGGTGGGGGAGGCCTATGAGATCCGCCCCCGCGACACCTACGACAATATTCCCGTGTCGGTCTGGCGGGAGGGACAGGTCCTGTACCTGTCGGACGAGGACACGGTCATGCGCCTGCCGCTCTCGGAGATCACCGAGGTCAAGCGGATCAAGGAGCGGGTGAAGTTCAAGAGCTGGTACAAGTCTGCCGCCATCGACCAGGAGCCCTACAAGGCTGACAGAGTGGACGAGTGGCCCTTCAACTACACCTGCAAGAGCCGCGTGGAGATCACCCTCCGCGACGGCTCCTACCTCCTGATCCCCGGCTACGAGGCCGAGACCCTCCGCCATATTCTGGGCGAGGGGTATTCATTCTGATTATGGTATCACCATATATAACATAACATATTGAAAGGAAATCCACAACCCATGAAATTCAAAGCAAACGTCCCGAACACCGCGCCTGTGTCTCTCCGCGAAGAGGTACAGTTGAAGTACAACCGCAGCCGCTATAACCTGCTGTTGGTCGCCATCGTCTCCATCGTGAACCTGTTCTCTCTGGCCTTCAGTCAGAGCTACTTCCTTTTCTCGGCCAGGCTCCCCGCTTTGTTCGTAGAATTGGCCTTACCCACGTCCGAAAACGAAATCGTTGAGTCCTCCGCATTCATCGTTCCCATCATCATCGGCATCATCCTGACCGTTCCCTATCTGCTTTGCTTCTTCCTTTCCAAAAAACGCCCCGGCTGGATGATCCCCGCGCTGGTGTTCTTCTCCATCGACTGTCTCTTCATCATTTTCCTCGCCCTGTTTGACGTCACCGCCGTCATCGTCGATATCCTCTTCCACGCCTGGGTCATGTTCTACCTCATCACAGGCGTCATCCACGGCTTCAAGCTGAAGTCCCTGCCCGAGGACGAGCCTCTGCCCGAGTTCGGTGCCGCTGAGGGCAATACCCCCGCTGAGGATGGCTTCGGCACCTTGAATCAGAACGACTTTAACTACGATGCTCCCAAGGCCGAGACCTCCGAGGACAGGGGAGATGCCTTCGTGGCCAAGGAGGACAAGGAGTAACTCTCGTCCGCGCCCACGTTTTCGTCATAACGCACAAAAGAGAACGCCTCCGTTTGGAAATGTTTTTGCAGAAAATTGTTTCATTTTCTCTTGACAAATCCACGGGGGCGTGGTATAATTTACGAGTGGTTACAGGTGTCCGCATCTGTACGAGTCCAACCATCCAAAGACAGCAGGTTCCCGTAAAACGCGTTCCGCAAGGTTCAGTTTCCTGCCGAGGAGATCATATAGATTGCAAGCCGTAGGATACTGCGGTCTGCCCTTGTGAGTCTTTCTCGGTGAAGCGCGCGCTTCGGGAGAAAGATTTCTTTTTTTGTCCGTTTTGAAAAACGGCGCACAAATTCACAGGGAGGTGAAAATCAAATGCCGAGTAATGCTATTCTGGAGCAGAAGCAGCAGGCTGTTGCCGAGCTGACCGAGCTCATCAAGGCTTCCGCCGGCGGTGTGATCGTGAACTATCAGGGTATCACCGTCGACAAGGATACCGCCATGCGTAAGGCTCTGCGCGAGGCAGGCGTCAAGTACATGGTCGTGAAGAATTCTCTGACCGGCCGCGCTTGCGAGAACTGCGGTTACGGCGCTCTCAAGGAGAACCTTGTGGGTATGACCGCAATCGCCATCAGCGAGAAGGATCCCATCGCTCCCGCTAAGATCCTGAAGGAGTACGACGAGAAGATCGAGTCCTTCAAGATTCTGGCCGGTTACTGCGACGGTGAGGTCCTGGACGCAGCAGGTGTCAAGGAGCTGGCTGACATTCCTTCCAAGGAAGTCCTCATCGCCAAGTTCCTGGGCAGCATCCAGTCCCCCGTTTACAAGTTCGCCTACGCCGTCAAGGCCGTGGCCGAGAAGCTGGAGGAGGGTGCAGCACCCGCCGAGGAGACCGAGGCTGTCGCCGAGGCTCCCGCAGAGGCTTAATTGCCTACGGGCTTTACAGCCCACACAGGCGGAGGAACACGTATTCCCCGCCGCACACATTGCGTAATACGCACCACCGCATCGCCACAGGCGCATGACGGAATCACAAAAAATTCATTTCAGGAGGTATATTGAAATGGCAAACGAGAAGATTACCGCTATTGTTGAAGAGATCAAGTCTCTGACCATTCTGGAGCTCAACGAGCTCGTTAAGGCTGTCGAGGAGGAGTTCGGTGTTTCCGCCGCTGCTCCCGTTGCTGTTGCCGGCGCAGGCGCTGCTGCCGCTGCTCCCGTTGTTGAGGAGAAGACCGAGTTCGACGTCGTTCTGACCGGTTTCGGTGACAAGAAGCTGGGTGTCATCAAGGTCATCCGCGAGATCACCGGTCTGGGCCTGAAGGAGGCTAAGGACCTGGTCGAGGGTTGCCCCAAGAACGTTAAGGAAGGCATCTCCAAGGAGGACGCTGAGAAGATCAAGGCTCAGCTCGTCGAGGCCGGCGCAACTGTTGAGATTAAGTAATTTCACCACCCGGTTCCATCCTGCCGCCGCGTGAGAGCGTGGCGGCGGGAACCCCAATTCCCTGCTGTATAATGTTGGATATGAAAATACCGCCTCCGATTCGGAGACGGTATTTTTTGTCTGTCAAAGTCTTTCAAGAAGCTCGGACGGCTTGATAGCGGGGACGGTGCTGTTCGCGTAATCCTTGATACTCCTCGTCACGATATAGTTGGCCTTGATCCGTGAGGCTGAGACCGCCTGCAAAGCATCCTCGTAATCCGAAAACCGTAGATCGGCGGCCTTCATCAAGTCGGTGCCGCGAAGATCGACTACCGTAAACAACGCGGTCAGCGTGATCAGGATCTCCTTGATCCTTTCGCTGTCCAATTCCTTTCGCATGATATACACGATATTGGGGATAGACAAAGCGGAAATACAGCCCGTGATCTTTTGTGTCTCACAGTATTTGAACACCCGCAGAGAATCATCCACAAAATCGGGACGGTTGCAGAGCACGTCCAGGATCACGTTGGTGTCAATCAGCACCTTCATAACGCGCCATCCTTTCCGCACGGGTAGCCTTTTCGTCCGCGTCTGTGGAGAGAACACCAACAAGACTATCCGAAAGGAACGATACCGTCTGCTCCTTGGAGATCAGGCGGGCGACCTCGGAGCCGTTCTTGATGATGACGATCTCGTGGCCCTCTTGCACCATTTTGAGGAATTTGCCAAAATTATTCTGAATTTCGGTTGCGGTGACACTGGTCATGAATACGACCTCCTTCCGTATCATATTGGGGGACACTATCAGTATAACACAAAATAGTGATTTTGTCAATGCATCAAAATCGCTATTTTTTACTTTTTCTGTCAGATAATGCCGAATTCTGCCTTGAGCTTCAGCACACGCAGAACCGACTCGTCAATTCTCTCCTCGGTAATGACCCCCTCGCGGACGGCGTCCAGGACGGCGGGGACCTGCTTCCAGTAGGTGGAGCAGCACAAGAGATCGTTACCCGAAATGACGGCCTGGACAGCCGAGGCGCGGTCCCCCGTGTAGAGGGTGATGGCGTTCATGTCCAGGGAGTCGGTCATGATGACACCGTCAAAGCCCAGGTCCTCGCGGAGGAGCTTATGGACGGCGGGGGAGAGGGAGGCGGGGATATCGGAATCCATGCAAGAAACCATGTTGTGGGCGATCATGACGATGGGTGCGCCCGCCTGAATGCCCGCTATGAAGGGCTTGAGATCGCAGGTCATGAACTGCTCCATGGTGCGGTCGTCGTGAGCGATGGAGGTATGGGTGTCCACGTTGTCGCCATAGCCGGGGAAATGCTTGATGCTGCCCACCATCTTGCAATCGTTCATGGCGGTAACTACCGTCTTGGCGTAGATGGCCGCCGCATCGGGGTCGCTACTGAAGGTGCGGTCAAAGATGAAGCACTCCGGGTTGCCCGACAGGTCCAGGACGGGGGCGTAATTAAAGTTCACCCCCAGGTCACGGAGAAATGCGCACTTCTCGCGGGTGTCGGCGTCGATACGACCGTAGCCGCCCTCAGCGAAGAGGTCGCGTGGGGACTTGAAGCCCGTCTCACGAAAGGCGGGATATTTGGATGCGCGCACCACGCGGCCGCCCTCGCAGTCCACCGCAATGAAGGGGTTCAGCTTGGCCGCCGCGCGGTAGGAGGCCATGAGGGCGCGAATGTCCTCGGGAGTGCGGTGCTCGTAGTCGCAGGCGTAGAGGGTGAAGCCACCCAGGTGGTAGTCGGTGATGGCGGCCATAGCGTCGGCATCGTCCTGGGGACGGCGGGCGACGAAAAGCTGTCCGACCTTCTCTTCGAGGGTCATGGCGGAAAGGATCGCACGGATATCGGTCATGTCACAAATCTCCTTGGAAGTTTTTCAGCATACACATTGTACACGAATTCCGCAAAAATGTCAAGGTTTTATTGACAAATTCCACAGAATATGGTATACTTTTATCATCACGCGGGAATACCTGCGGAGATTTTTCCGTGAAGGAGACACAGTTATGCTCAAGAAATCACTCTCACTCCTGATAGCCCTCTGCCTCATGGCGGGCGGGCTCATGCTGACCGCCTTCGCCGATGACGGCTCGGATAACGGTCTGATCCTCATTTTCGAGGAGAATTTTGAGGAATACGAAAAGGACGTCAACGTCAGCTCCACCACTATGCCGAATTTCTTCGTCGCCGATTATAACGCCATCGGTGACGGTGTCATCTACGTGCAGGAGGCGTCCAACGGAAACCTGTACCTGAAATCCCACGTTTTCACCCAAATCTATTCGGCCACCCCCATTGTGGGTGCCTATGAGTTCTCCCTGGATGTCCCGGAGGCGCAGGGGAAGGCGCAGTCGGGTATTCTCATCCGCGCGCCCAAGACTCACGCCGCCTACTACGAGGGTGACGGCCACCCCGATACCTCGGTCTGCCAAGGCGGTCTGTTCCTCTACCCCCACGGCTCTACGCTGGGTGTCAACGTCAAGACCTACGATGAAAATGCCGGCAGTACGGCTTTTCTCCAGAACAACACGGTGGAATTCCCCCTGCCCCAGGGTGCCGCATATCCCTATAACATCCGCGCGGTAGACACCGGTTCCGAGATCACCCTCTACGTCAACGATACCTTGATCTGCCGCGTTACCTTCGCCGATCCCGGGCAGGTCTACGGGCAGCACCAGTCCGATGGCAAGTTCTTCGGCTCCGCCAAGCTTTACGACGCTGAGGGCAACGAGAAGGGCTCTTACACCAATCCCCTGCTGTCCAGTGACGGCTCCTATATCGGCTGGACCACCCGTGTTGCCGACATGTCTGTGGATAACATCCGCGTATTGGTGAATCAGTCCTATCAGACGGTTCTGGCGATCAACAAGCTCCCCACCAAGGTCACCGAAAAGAATATAGAGGATGCCAAAGAGCTCGCTGCCGAGGCTCGCGCTCTCTACGACGCTCTGACCGAGGAGGAAAAAGCTCTGGTCATCAATTTCGCTAAGCTGACCAAGGCTGAGGAATCCATCACCGAACTGGAAAGCGCCACCGAGGCTCCCACCGATCCTGTAACTGACCCCGAAACCGAGCCCGAAACCCGGCCTGTGACCGAAGCCGTCACAAACGCCCCTGAATCCGAGGCTGCCACCGACGAGGTTCCCCAGGAGCCCGCCGTCAAGGTCATCGACGATTCTCTGGCTGTCTGGATCCTCATCGCCGTCATGATCGCGGCGGTCCTGGGCGCGGCAGGCTTCATTACCGTAAAGGTAAGAAAGTGAGCACACCATGACGAAACGACACGGAACCCTCAGATGGATGGCACTGGGACTGCTTTTGGCGGTTCTGGTCTCCTCCTTCCCGCTGGCGGCTTTGGCAGACGGGAGCCATACCCTCCGCGCGGTGGAGATTACCCCCGATAACCGCGCATACAACTGGGTCAAGAGCCAAAAGACCACCTATACTTACGATTTTACCTCCACCGAGATCACCGATTATTCCCAGGATGAGGTGCTGGCCACCGCTTCCCTGCGCACCAACATGATCTTCGACGGTCAGACCCTCTCCTGCAAGGAAGGGAAGACCTTCTCCTTCGGCTCTGCGCTGTTTCTGGGAGACGACTACGGTCTCTACGGCGGAGAAATGTCCGTGAAGGCCAACGTCACGGGCGGTAAGCTGTCCATTGGCGTGCGCCTCTCCCGTACCGCTACTGACACCGACCGACGCGGTATCTGGTTCACCATGGACGGCACTGACACGGTCAAGGTCACAGAGCCCGAGAGCCGTCTGACCGCCACGGTCAAGGTCGGCAAGCCCGCTTCGGTGGGCACGCTTACCGTCAAGGACAAGGCCGACGTCATCGAGCTCTACCTGGACGATGTCCTCCTCTGCTCGGTCACCTACGACGTTTACACGGGAGCCCTGGCCGTTCTGGATGCCGCAGGCACTTCGATTGCCGCCAAGGACACCTCCGACGTCCGTCCTGCGGGATACTTTACTCTCTTTGCGGACAGCATGGTGGGCACTCTGGACGATCTTACCTTCGAGCACAATGATCTGACCATGGAAAAACCCGATGTGAAGGGCTTCTCCATCGACTACACCACCTGGGTCGCCACCGATGACCGCGACCGCACTACCCCCACGGGCATCGACGTCCGCGAGGGCAAGGAGGTCGGCCTGTTCTACTTCCTCAACCGAGGCGGCGAGGATACCGAGTTCATCCAGGACAACACGAAAATCTTTCTGGAGCAGGGTCTGGAGGGGCTCAACGAGCATCTGACCGCCCCCGGACAGTCCGGCAGCTACTTCTGGGCTGAGCCCTACTTCGGCTACTACAAGAGCATGGATCAATGGGTCTTCCGCAAGCACGCTTACCAGTTGGAGGCCGCCGGCGTAGACTTCATTTTCCTGGACTTCACCAACGGCGCGTACTACCCCCAGGAGCTCCAGACTTTGCTGGACACCTGGCTGGAGCTACGCCGCGAGGGTACCGACACCCCCGATATCTGCGTGTTCTCGGCCGGCACCTACGGAGCCGTCATGGGCGCTTTGCGGGGCTTTATGTACTCGGAAGAGGGATTTGCCAAGTACGGCGAGCTGTTCTATCAGTACAAGGGCAAGCCCCTGACCCTCTGCGGAGCCCGCACCGACACCTCGGAGCTGGGCAACTGGATCAACGAGACCTTCACGGTTCGTGATTGCTGGGCCTGGAAGGACGAGGACGGCGGTTGGAACTTTCTTCAGGAGTATACCAGACGCGGCAATACCATTCGTTACATTCTCGGCGGCCCCGGCCGTGATATCGACGGTAATTTCGAGCAGTTGGCTCTCTGCATGGGACATCACCCCACCACCTCCAAGGGACGCTCCTACGAAGACACCCGTTTCCCCACCATCACGGACAACGACTACGGCTTCTCCCTGGATTCGGGCGCGGGTCTTGGCTTTGCTTTCCAGTTTGAAGCAGTCATGCATTTTGATCCCGATATGGTCATGATTACGGGATGGAATGAGTGGACGGCCGGCTTGAACCAGACCAGCTCGGGCTACGAGAAGTTCGCCGGCTCCGCCGATCTGGGCTTCCAGTTCGTAGACCAGTTCAATACCGAGTATTCCCGCGACGGCGAGCCCATGAAGCTCCGCCAGGGCGAGGAATCGGTTGGCTACGGCGACAACTACTACTACCAGATGACGGGCTACATCCGTCAGTACAAGGGTACGGGTGCTGTCACGCAGGCTTCGGGTCAGGCCTCCATCGATCTCACCGACAACGCCGCCTGGGCAAACGTAGGCCCCGTCTACGGCGACAACGTGGGCGACACGGCCTGGCGTCACGAGGACGGCTACTTTACCAATCTCAATTACGTGAACAACAGCGGCCGTAACGATCTGGTGGAGGCTAAGGTATCCCAGGACGCCGACTACCTCTACTTTACGGTCACCACCGCTGAGGATGTCATGATCGACGACGGTGCCAACTGGATGAATCTCTACGTCGATCTGGACAATAACCCCGCCACGGGCTGGGAAGGCTTTGATCTGGCTCTCAACCGCGCCCGAGACGGCCACTACGTCTCGGTGGAGTCCCTAAAGGACGGCTGGGCCGGCAGTCATATCGGCCAGGCTCTCTACACCGTGGAGGGCAACCGCATGGTCATCCGTCTGGCCAAGGCCACCGTGGGGTTGAAGGGTCAGGTCTCCACCCTCTGCTTCAAGTGGGCGGATAATTCCACCCTGTCGGGCAACGTTATGGAGTTCATGGATCTGGGCGATACCGCGCCCAACGACCGTTTCTCCTACCTGTACGTCTGCCCCGAGGGTGAAGGCACCGCCGCTGTATCTGTTCCCGCCTACGAGCTGTTGGCTACCGACGGCTCCAAGGTCGAGTCCCGCGACGAGAGCAAGCCTCTGCCCGGGTTTGGGAGCGGCAACCAGCCTGCCGACACGGATGCGCCCGACACCAATGCCCCCGACAGACCCGACACCGACGGTGAAAGCCCCGACACACCCAATCAGACCGTGGTGTGGAAGTACTCCACCCGCCTCAAGGTCATGATCGTACTGACGGGTACCGTGGTGGGTCTGTCCCTCTACGCGGCCATCGTGATTCCCTTCTTTGTCAAAAAGAAAAGAGCCTCCCGGTAACCGAGACTCTTGAGTCCATAATTTTCGCCCCTCCCGATGGGTCTCGGGAGGGGCGATCTTTTATTCTTCCTTTTCACGAAAATCCACGCCGCAGCCTTTACAAACAGGCTCCAGGACCATGACGCCGCAGAGGGGGCACATGAGGTTTTCGTCATCCTCTTTGGGGTTGGCTTTTACCAGAATTTTTGCGTTCTTGTAGAAGCGCACCCGCTCGCCGAGGTCGAAGTAGCGCTCCCAGATCTCGTCGGTGTCGATGTGGATCTTATCGATATAACCGTCATCCTTTTCGACGGTCCAGATACACTTGGTGGCCATGACGACTCTTCGGCTGAAAGGACTCTTGCTGTATTTCGTATACTTGACCACCTCGCGCCCTACGACCTTCCCCGTCCATTCTCTGGAGAAGGTCTTCTTCAACGTATGGGTCTGCCAGACGATGAAAAAGTAGATGAGCATGGTCATGCCGATGCTGAGCTGGAGGTCGCGGGGGTTGCGGAAGCGGGGAGCCGAGACATAGCAGAGCAGGGCAAAGGCCGCCCCGATGGCCAGAAGCACCAGCCAGCGAATGGCCACCCTCTGCCAGATACGGCGGCGGATGGGAATGACGCGGCGGGCGTGGCCGTACTTTTGCGGGGTGTTGGGCTTGACCTTGTCGGGGGTGGGGGTGTTGGGAGTCTGTTTCATGGTGTGGCTCCTTTCGGGGGAAATGATCAGATCGTGATTCAAATTTGGGTTTGTCGGTGAGGTGACCGCGTCCTTTAGCCTTCCCCATGCGGTGCCATCCGCAAGCGGATGCGGGGGACCGCGAAGCGGTGGATGAGGAGAGCAAATTACGGTTCGGTATCGGATATGATTTTTCTTGGCGTATCAAGGGTTTTACGTATACACCCGCTTGTAAATTCAAACCCGCTCTCCTCATCCGTCACTTCGTGACACCTTCCCCGCTGGGGAAAGCAAGTAACGAGGAAACCCACCGATAAACTGCAATTTCCATAATCGCGCATGTATGACAATAGCGAAAAAAAGCTCAGCGGCGGATGCGCTCGGCCTCCCAGCGGTTATGGGACAGCACGCGGCCAAAGTAGTAGAACAGGAACATAAAGACCACCCCGATCAGCCAGCCGAGCCAGGCGTTCCGGAAGGGCTCGCACAGGCCAATGAAGCCTACGAAAAGCTTCTCGAAGATGGAGGCCTCGGTGTATCCGTAGCCTCGGCCCGACGTGGCCAGAGCCACCGTATAGATCAGGGTGGGGATCAGCCACAGAGTGGCGGTGGTGAGGGTACAGACCAGAGCCTCGGTGAAGGCCAACCTGCGGTAGCGGGCATGGCCCTCGGCCGCGCCCACCTCCCCCTGCTTCTCGGCGGAGGTGGCCTCCAGAAAGGCACGCTTGCGCTTACCGTCCTTGAAGTAGATCCCCACCAGGATATCCCCCAGCACGAAAAGAGCGACTATACTGAACAGGAACATGGCCGTAGGGATACGGCCGGCGGCATCACTGGACATGGTGTAGGGATCCGAATTGCCCATGACCATGAAGTGAAAGAGCAGACTCAGACCATGGAAGATGAGGAGGGAGATCAGGGTCTTTACGGCGGTACGGATATAGGCGGGCTTTTCGGGTACGTAAGGAGTTACGAGCGTTTGTTGATCCATGGCAGTCTCCTTTCGCGGTGCGGCAGCGGTAGGATCAGCGGCGGATGCGGTTCGACGCCCAGCTCTTGTGGGAGAACAACCGCCCGAAATAGTGGAAGCAGAACAGGATGGCCAGAGCCATCAGCATTCCCACCCAAGCATTCTGAAAGGGCTGGAAAAACCCAATGATCCCCGTAAAAAAGGTCTCGATGCCCCAGGCACTCCCGTAGCCGTACCCCATACCCGAGGCGTTCAGAGCGGCGGTATAGAAGCCGGCGGGGAGCAGCCACAGAACGGCAGTAACGGCGACGGATATGATGGCCTCGGTCAGAGCGAGCTTGCGATAGCGGCGCTCCCCCTCAGGGACGTTTTCGGCTCCCCGCACCTCGGCAGAGGTGGCGGCCAGATAGGCGCGCTTACGGTCGCCGTTCTTAAAGTAGAACACCGTCATGATGATGGCGATGACCAGAAGGGTCACGAAGGAGAAGCCGAACATGACGAAGCGGTACTCGGGCTCATGCTCGTCCAGGATCATCTGATTCTCAATGGGACTCATGAACAGAACGTACAAGAGCCAGGTCACAGCGTGGAAAATGACCAGGAAGAACAAGGTCTTGACCCCTGTTTTGACGTGGTTGGGCTTTTCGGGGCGGTAGGTCGGGGCGGTAGGCTCGCCGTAGGGGTGATTCATAAGGGACTCCTTCCAAAATCCGAGTCTTTCTTGCGGTCTTTTGACTGCTTTCTGTAATTATTATACACCATTTTGAACGATTTGTCAATAGGTTTTGGGAATAATTTCTCTACTCTTTTAACAATCGAATTCTCGGTTTGCGTGAAAACGCGCATTTCTCATGGGGCATAAAGCGTGATTCTTGCATCTCTGACTGCGGTATTCCTGCGCTGTCCACGAAAAAAGCACCCCGCAGGATGCTTTTTCGGGTCATTCAAGGCTTCATCCACCGCTCCACCCGCTTCTGCCATTTGATGTAGTACAGGATCAGCAGGCGGTCGATGAGCAGATCGAACAGAACGTAGGTGAATACCGATAGGCCGATGGTGACCCAGGCAATAATCGGCTTCCCGTCGGATTCCCCAAAACCTCCGAGGAAGGCGTCGAGGAGGCTTCCCTCCCCGCCCAGCATGACGAAATAAAAGACGGCGAGGTACAAAAGCAGCACCGCTGTCAGGAGCAGGAGCTTGACGAGCCAGCTGAGGACACGGGGAAGGCGGTCCAGCCTTTGCTTGACGATGGGGTAAAAGCCCGTCAGCCCCGCGAACATCCAGGCACCCAGGCTTTGGGGCATGAGCAGAACCCCCAGCACCCCCGTGACGGCGTAGGAAAGCCAGGCGTACCTCGCACCGTAGCAGAGCAGGATGGGGAGCAGAGCCAAGGATGCCACGGCGGCGGCGGTAATGTCGATGACCTCGATCAGAGCGCCCAGCCCCAGCATGACCACCGAAAGGGCACAGAGAACCGCGCACATGGCGATGCGGCGGGTGGTACGGGAGCGGCGGGTGCGGCGGGGCGGGGGGTTTTGATTGGTTTGATTGGATGGTTTCATGGCGGTCAACAGCAGCAGCGGGCGGTATCACAGCAGCAGTCGGCGCAGATGAGCGCCGAGCAGATATCGCAGACCGAGCAGGAGGAGGTGTGGGTAGACTGTCCCGAGCCGAAGCCGTTTCCGCGGTTGCGGAGCCTCTCCCGGGCGTCGCGGTACTCAGCGTTGTTCGGGTCCATACCGCAGGCGGTATCGAAGAATTGTTGGGCGTCCACGTAGTGGCCGCGGTTGACCGCGACACAGCCCATGAGAAAGTGCCACTCGGCGCCTCGCTCGGACTCGGGTACGGTAGACAGCACTTGGGCGGCCTCGGCGACACGGCGGAGATTGATGAGCTGGCGGGCGGTGATATAAGGGTCGCCGCTGTGGTGGGCCTGCCCGTAGGTCTGACCGCCGTAGGAACCTCCGTAGGTCTGTCCACCGTAGGCAGAGCCATAGCCTCCGCCCTGGCCCGTGGCTTTGCCCGCGCGGATCTTCTGGATCTCGTCGTAGGCAGCGTTGATCTCCTTCATCTTTTCCCCCGCCATCTCGGCCAGGTCGCTGTCGCGGTACTTGTCGGGATGGTATTTCCGAGCCAAGGCGCGGTAGGCGGCCTTGACCTCATCGTCGGTGGCGGTGGGGGACACGCCAAGGATCTTGTAGGGATCGTTCATGGTATATGGTTACCTTTCAAGGTGTTTTCAAGGATTTTCAGGCGTCTTTTCGGGGGAATTCGTACCGAACAGCACCCGCTCGGCCTCACGTGGCATACCGAGGTAGAGGATGTTGGAGAGAATACCCGAAAGATCGGGATCATCCGCCGTATCCAGCAGATCAAAGGCCCGCTCCAGCTCGGCAAGCTCGTTCAGAAGAGCGATCTTCAGGCTCTCCCGCTTTTCAGGGGAAAGCTCGGTCATGGCCGGGTCTCCGTACAGGCAGGCCAGGGGATTGTAGCGGTTGGACTTGACATCCTCGGCAAAATCGTCGATCGCGTCCAGAATATACACCCACCGTCCCACGTGGAGACCAATGGTATGCGCCAATTTGGCAAGGTTTCCCTCCAGACCGTAGCCCAAGAGGGCGGCCATCAGCTCCCCGAAAAGGGTAGCGGGTTCATCCACCGAAGGGGGACGGGAGGCCTCCAGCTCGCAGAGCCTTCGCATAGCGACGTCCACGCGGCGGTCGGCGTCGGTGTAGCCCCGCTTCATGGCGCGGCGGCGGATGGAGCCCACGAAGGGAGCGGCCACCGTGGCGGCGGTACGCTTCATGCCCCGCTCGTCGCGGAGGTCGTCGCGGATCTTGTGGTAGGCCAGGATGGCCGAGGTGCAGGCGCAGAGGGCGAGGTCGTCATTCGGCTCAGCCATGGGACGCTTGCGGGTAGGATGGGCGAGACAGCGGCGGGGCTTGACCTCGATCCGCTCCCCCGTCAGTGCCATACGCACCAGGGCAAAAAAGGTAAAGTCGTAGGAAAGGGTCATGCGGGAGCATTGTCCCGTACACTTGCCCATGGTACGGCACAAACCACAATAGACGGCGCGGTAGTATTCCTGCTGTCGGACCTTCAGCTCAGGGGCATGGGTACGCACGTAACCGTACATGATGACCGCTCCTTTCCCATAGATAGTTTATTATACCGCATTTCCGCGCAGGACGCAACCCATTAATTGTAAATATTTGCGAACCGAATGTGAAGTTCTGCGACAATAGTCCCCAAAATTCACAGGATCAGCACAATTTGTTCTTTTCCAGGGCATATCTCGGGAGTATCATAATAGCAGATCATTCTGTGAAAGGAGACGCCATGAAGCGCTTTTTCTCGAAGCCCTTTGCCTATGCGGCCTGCTTTGGCACGGCTTTGACCCTATTTTTCGCCTGGTCTCTGCTGGCGGTCTTCGTCATCCCCCGCGAGATGGAAGAACCCGAAGCCTTTGATACCATTGACTTCTCCAAATTCACCCATCCCGCTGATCCGGAGCCTCCGACTGAACCCGAAAGCGAGCCCGTCTATATCCTGACCCTCCCCTCGGACGAGCCCGACAAGGAGCCTCCCGAGAGCGAAACCGATGGAGAATCCACTACCGAAGCCGTCACCGTGCCCGCCGTGGAGTACCCCATCATCACCGAGAACAGCTACCTGGACGAGCACATCTCCATCACCATTACCACCATCCGCCGCTACGGCTCCAACTTTCACGTGGCTGAGATCAAGCTCTCGGAGCCCGCTTACCTCAAGACTGCCCTGGCCAAGGACGCCTACGGCCTCAATATCAAGGAAAAAACCTCGGTGCAAGCCCGACGGGTAGGTGCCATCCTCGCCATCAACGGCGACTTCTACGGGGCCAACGAGAAGGGCTACGTCATTCGAAACGGAATCATCTACCGCCAAAGCCTCCGCCCCACCGATGATAAACGGCGGAAATACTTTGAGGATCTGGCCATTCTCTGGGATGGCTCACTGCTTCCTTTTGACGAGCAGACCACCTCCATCAGCGATCTGGCCTCTATGGGTGCCATGCAGGTCTTTGCCTTCGGCCCCACCCTCATCAAGGGCGGAAAGATCGCGGTAGACGCCGACACCGAGGTGGGGGTCTCCAATCCAAGCGGCAATCCCCGTACCGCCATCGCCTATCTGGGAAAATGTCACTACCTGTTCGTGGTTGCCGACGGACGTACCGATGAAAGCAAGGGTCCGACTCTGCTCGAGCTGGCACAGGTGCTTCGGGAGCTGGGCGCTGAAACTGCCTACAATCTGGACGGCGGCGGCTCTGCGACCATGTATTTCAACGGCCGATTGGTGAACAACCCCTGCACCAACTGGAACGATATTCACGAAAGAGAGGTGAGCGACATTGTCTACATCGGGTACTAAAGCCTTGGAGCCCGCTCGCCGCCGTATGCGCCGTGCCCTTGTCACCGGGCTTTCGCTGGCACTGCTCTGCGTGGTATTTACCCTGATCTACGAACGCTTTTCCCACGGTGCAAGCTCGACCCATATGCGCTGTATGTTCCTCATGCCCTTGGTTGGCTGTGCCCTGCCCGCGCTTTTGGGGTATCTGACCCCTCTGTACCGCCACGTCTCCCGTCCCGCCTTCAATCTATGGAATTCGGGGCTTGCGGCCTGGACGGTGGGATGCCTGTTCCGCGGCATCGTCAATATTTCGGGGCGTTTTACCGATCTGGATCGCATCTACCGGATCATGGGATGGGGCTTTCTTGCCGCCGCCACAGTATGGGAGCTGGTCCATCTGATCCGAACACACAAGCACAGCCGAGGGGAGGTGTCCAACTGTGAGTAGACCCAACACCGTCATCATTCCTGCCTACCGCCCGGATACGCGGCTGATCCGTCTGGCCGCTGACGTGTTGGATCTGGGCTACTCGGTCATCGTGGTCAACGACGGCAGCGGTGATGCCTACGATCTGGTCTTCCGCGCCCTCGACCCTCGGGTCATTCAGCTCCGCCACGAAAAGAACTGCGGTAAGGGCGCCGGCATCAAAACGGGGCTTGCCTACGTGTTGGAGCAGAACCAAAAGACCGACGATGAATTTGACCGCATCCGCCTGGTAGGCATCATGGATGCTGACGGTCAGCACCGTCCCGCTGATATGGAGCGGGTCATGTCCGAGGCCGAGGAGCATCCCGTCGGCATGACGCTGGGCGTCCGTGAGGTCAACAAAAAGATGCCTCTGCGCTCTCGCTTCGGCAACGCCGTCACACGCTGGCTCTTCCATATGCTGACCAAGTCCAAGGTCTCGGACACCCAAACAGGGCTCCGAGTCTTTCCTGCCGAGCTGATCCCCGAGCTGCTTCGGGTAGAAGGTGATCGCTACGAATACGAAATGAGCGTGCTGGCCTTCATTGCCCGCCGCCGTCTGGGCTTTACCGAAGTCCCCATCGCCACTCTCTACGAGGATAAGCAAAATTCCACCAGCCATTTTCGGGTGATCCGTGATTCCCTGCTGGTCTATAAGGGCCTTTTCAAGTTCGCAGGGAGTTCCTTGATCTCCTTTCTGGTGGACTATCTCCTCTTCATCCTCCTCATATTCCTGCTTCGTGGCCTGTCCGCCTCCGAGGTGATGTCCTTCGCCCTCATCGCCAACATCCTTGCCCGTTTGGTCAGCGGTACCGTCAACTACCTGCTCAACTGCCGCTATGTCTTTCACCGCAGGCCCTCGCCGAAGACGGCGGGAGAATACGCGCTGTTGGCGATCACCATTCTGATCGTCAACACGGGCATCCTCTATCTCTGGAAGCTGACCCCCCTGCCCATCACAGTCTGCAAGCTCTTCACCGAGATCTGTATGTTCCTGGCGAATTATCTCGTACAGAAAAAGCTGATCTTCAAAAAGAAAAGCAGAGGCGGCGGGGACTCGTAAAAAAATGGGAGAATACCCTCTCTTGGGGGTACTCTCCCTTTTTTTGTCGGTTCATGCTTAGTCACACATCCTGCCGCCCTTGCAGAGCGCGGAACAAAGTAACCTCGTCGGTATACTCGATGTCGGTACCCACCGAGATACCGAAGGCCAAACGGGTAACCTTGATATCCAGAGGACGGAGCAGACGGGCGATGTACATGGCGGTGGTCTCACCCTCCACGTCGGCGTTGGTGGCCACGATGACCTCCTTGACGGTCCCCTCCTTGACCCGCTCCAGAAGCTCCTTGAGTCTGAGCTTATCTGGGGTGATGCCGTTGAGAGGGGACAGAACGCCGTGGAGGACGTGGTAGGTACCGCGGTACTCCCGCACCTTCTCCATGGCGATGACGGTTTTCACGTCGGACACCACGCAGATGGTGGAGCGGTCGCGGGTCTCGTCGGCGCAGACGCCGCAGAGGTCGCGGTCGGTGAGGTTCATGCAGACGGGGCAGAGGTGGATCTTCTCCTTGGCGTCCACGATGGCGCGGGCGAACTCCACCGCCTCCTCGTCGGTCATATCCAGCACCGAGAAGGCCATGCGCAAGGCACTCTTACGGCCCACGCCCGAAAGTCTGCCGAACTGCTCGGCCAAATTTTGCAGGGACTCAATGTACTCGGCCATATCAGAACAGGCCGGGCATAGCCATGCTGCCCGTGATCTTCTCGATCTCGCGGGAGTTGGTTTCCTCCACACGCTTGATGGCCTCGTTGACGCCGGCCACCAGAATATCAGACAGGGTCTCGATATCGTCGGGATCCACCAGCTCGGGGGCGATGTCGATGGACAGCACCTCCTTTTTCCCGTTGATGGTGACGGTGACTACGCCGCCGCCTGCCTTGATCTCATACTCGCGAGCATCCAGCTCCTCCTGCTTGGCGGCTACCTCCTCCTGCATCTTCTGTGCCTGGCGGATCATAGCCTGCATATTCTGGGGGCCGCCCCCCATTCCCTTGGGTACGTTTGCTCTCATAATGGTATATCTCCTCTGATTTTTAAATTTTTTGTTGATTTATCTATTTTTCGTTTATTCTTCGGCGGCCTCAATGATGAGATCAATGAGGGAGCCGCCGGCTCTCACGCGGTTATCCTCCACCTCGTAGAGGATATCGGCAGTCTCCAGCTTGCGGCCAAGGCACACCGACAGAGCGGCGCGCAGAGCCTCGGGTGCTCCCTCGCGGGAGACCATGCCACGGGCGAAGTCGCTGTCCAGCTTAACCACTACCTTGCCGTCCTCGGTGGTGTAGGCCTTGGCCGAGATGAGGAAGGAAGCCGCCATACGGCTGGTGGCCTTGACTCTGTCCACGGCCTCTGTCCAGGAGCGCAGGGGGCGGAGGACACGTTGGGTAGCCGGAGCAGAGGTCTGGGCGGGCGCTGGAGCAGGCTGAGTGGCTTGCGCGGGGGCCGTCCTCTTCTCGGCGGGTCGGGCGGTAGGGGGCTCGGTTCTTTGAACGGGCGCGGGCTTGGGGGTAGGTGCTTCCCTTTTTGCGGGGGGCGGGGCAGGCTCGGTCATGCCGTAGTCTGCGGGCGGCTCCCAGAGATCGGGGGGCATATCGGGGAAGTCCTCCGTTATGGGGAGAGCTTCCGCTACGGGGGGTGTCGCCACGGAGGCCGTTGGGGTTACGAGTGAGGCTGTCTCTACGGGTGCGGCGGGGATGCCCGCCACCAGCTGCTCCTCAATGCGGGAGAGACGGGTGAGGACCGACTCCACCGAGGTATCCAGCGCGGGGTCGCAGAGGCGGACCAGGGTGATCTCGCAGACGGTGCGCTTGACGGCGTAAGACTTCTGCATGGCGAAGAGGGCGTCCTCCAAAAGACCGATGTGGAACAGGAGGGTCTCCTTGGTGAATCGAGCCGAGACGGCGACCAGGGCTTCCCGCTCGCTGTCGGTGAGGTCCAGGTACTTGGAGGGCTCCTTGACCGTCTTAGTCACCAGCATATCGCGGTAATAGCCAATGAGCTCCTGCCAGAACACCGCCGGATCGCGGGAAGCGGAGACCATGTCGTCGATGATCTCGAAAAGCAGATCGAAGTTCTTGTCCGCGATGGCGTTCACCACGCGGCAGGTCCCCTCTCGGCCCGTGGTGCCGATGGTGCGGGTGACCAGGTCGGGGGTGATGGGCAGTCGAGCCCCCGCGCACAGCTCCAGGAGGCTGACGGCGTCGCGCATACCCCCCTGGGCCTGACGGGCGATGAGGCGGGCGGCCTCCTCCGAGAGGTCGATACCCTCCTCACGGGCGATGCGGTGGAGGCGGGCGCAGAGGTCGGCGGTGGCGATGCGGCGGAAGTCGAAGCGCTGGCAACGGGAAATGATGGTGGCGGGGAGCTTTTGCAGTTCCGTCGTAGCCAGGATGAAGACCACGTGCTCGGGGGGCTCCTCCAGAGTCTTCAAGAGGGCGTTGAAGGCCGAGGCCGAGAGCATATGCACCTCGTCGATGATGTAGACGCGGTATTTCAGCTCCGAGGGGGTGTAAATGACCTCGTCGCGGATGTCGCGGATGTCGTCCACGCCGTTGTTGGAGGCGGCGTCCATCTCCAGCACGTCGGTAGCGCTTCCCGCGTCGATGGAGCGGCAGGCGGTGCACGCACCGCAGGGGCCCGCGGCGGTGGGGTGCAGGCAGTTGACCGCCTTGGCCAATATCTTGGCGCAGGAGGTCTTACCCGTACCGCGGGAGCCACAGAACAGGTAGGCATGGGAGAACTTCCCCGTGGCGCATTGGTATTTCAGTATGGACGTGATATGCTCCTGACCGCTTACCTCGTCAAAGTTCGGCGGCCGCCACTTGCGGTATAGGGCTTGATGCACGGAAAAATCCTCCTTTGTTATAATAGGTAGGCGATTGCATAATTGCGAAAAATTGCAGTTTATCGTTCTCTGCCTTCCCCATGCGGTGCCATCCACAAGCGGATGCGGGGGACCGCGAAGCGGTGGATGAGGAGAGCGGCACACAGTTCGGTGTCGGGTGTAGATTCTCCCTGGCATATCAAGGGTTTTATCACACCCGTACAGGAAAACTCAACCCGCTCTCCTCATCCGTCACGCCCTTCGGGCGTGCCACCTTCCCCGCTGGGGAAGGCTAATGGACGCGGCTACCTCCCCGCTAAACCCAAATTTGAAGCATTTTGCAATCGCCTATCATAATAGGGGATGAATTACGAATGAAAAAAGCAGCCCTCCGCTGTGAAAGAAGACCATACACCCCAACTTCGGGTTTCACGCCCCCGCGATCTTTCAGTTCCTTGCTCAGAACAGGCAACCTCGCGGCACATACGGTTTACCGCTTAATGCTGCTTGATCCCTCACCTGACATGGTTCACGGCTCCGCATTGCGCGAGACCCGTTCGTCAACACAAGAAAAAGAACTCAATTCGGAGAAGATTCACTCTCAGGAGGGGGATCCACCCCTGCTGTAGCGGGTTGCAGGTACAGGGCTCCGCTATCTCCCCGGCTGGTATGGCCTACTTTCACAGCAGAAGCACTGCTGACAGAGTCGGCATAGGCTTGCCGACTCGATTAGTATACCACACTTTTGAGAATTTTTCAAGGGGATTTTGAAAGATTCAAGGAAATTTCACATTTGGGGTGAATTGGAAAGATAAGACCCGAAGTGATCTGGGGGAAGGGGGCAAGAACCATCTCAGACGCCGAAGTTTCTCGCCCCCTTCCCCCGGGACGGTGAGCATAGACCTCTTGAAATCGGTTGCCCCATCCCCCACACTCCTTGGCTGACGGCTCCGCTGGGGCATAAACCTCATGAAATCGGTTGTCCCAACCCCTCTAACTCCTTGGCTGACGGCTCCGCAGAGAGGGAGACGTACAAGTTACGAGATACCGTCCACAAGATAGACCGCAACCGATCGCTCCCGTATCTTGTATCTCGTATCTTGTATCTTGTATCTTTTTCAGATCCTCTCCAGCATTCCCTTCAAATTCTCAAAGCCACGGGCGATGCCCTCGATGCAGTCCTCACTGCCCTCGAACTCGATGGAGCAGTAGCCGTCGTAGCCTGCGCGCTTGAGGATTTGGAGGCACTTCTCTACATTACAGTCGCCCTCACCTACGATGGCGCCCTTGAAGTAATTACAGCCGCGGGTCTGGCCAAAGCCGGGGGCGGGGGTGGTGGACTTGTACATATCCTTGGCATGGACGTGGAAGGCGTAGGGGGCTACGCGGGAGACGGCGGCGCAGTTGTCCTCGTCGGCGCAGACGAAGTTGCCCACGTCCACCAGAAGACCGTAGTTATCATGAGCCACGGCGTTGAAGAGCTGTTCCACGCGGTAGGAGTCCTGGGCGATGTAGCCGTGGTTCTCGGTGCAGGTCTTGATACCCTTCTCGGCGGCGTACTCGGTGACGGCGCGGGTATTCTCGGCGATGGTGGGAAGCATGAGGCCGAAGGAGCGGGAGGTGCCGGTCTTACCCACGCTGTAGCAGACGTCGTGGCGCATGACGGAACAGCCCAGGATGGCGGCGATATCCACCTGCTTTTTCAGTCTCTCCACCTCGGCGGCAGAGGCTTCGGGGGTAGCTTGGTAGAGGTTACCGCCGATGGTGTAGGCGTTGATGGTCATGCCCAGGCGGTCAGCCTCGGCACGGAGCTTATGGGCGTAGGCCACCTGCTCCTCGTAGGAGGAAGCGGGCAGGTCGATGAACTCAATGGCCTCAAAGCCCATGTCGTGGGCCTTTTGGATGACGTCGAAGTGGGCGAGCTTGCCCGCATTGATATATTGCTGGAAGGAATAGGAGCTGACGGAGATCTTCATGGTAGTGTTGTCCTTTCGTGGTTAAGTAACGAAGAGAGTTTCATATCCATTCGTAGCGGGCGCACACATAGGTGCGCCCCTACCGCATGAACATAGATAGGGGATGTAACGAACGAAAACACGGGGGTAGGGGCGCACCTACGTGTGCGCCCGCAGATCCAGGTTCTTTTCTATACGGATGATTGTCAAACTCCCATCACCGCGTTCAAATGCTCCACCGCCAGACGGATGTCAGCCTCGGGGGTACTTCCGCACTCCCGCTCGATGGTGAGGAAGCCCTTGTAGCCAATCTCGTCCAGAGCGGCCAGGTAGGTGTCGAAGTGGACGTTGCCCTGACCCAGGGGCACCTCGGCGAAGTACTGGATGCCCTGGAACTCCTCGGGAACGGGATGGACCACACCGTAGATGTACTCGGGATTGCCGCGATGAAGCATGACACCGTCCTTGGCGTGGGTGTGGACGATGTAGTCCTTCAGGTTATGGACAGCCACAACGGGATCGTCCCCCGTGACCATGACCAGGTTGGCGGGGTCCAGATTGACGCCCACGCCCTTGGTGCCGCCCAGGGAGTCGAGGAATCTCTTGAGATCGGCCGAGGTCTCGGGGCCGGTCTCCACGGCGAAATGAGCGCCGATGGAGTCAGCGTAGGAGGCCAGCGCGTAGCAGGCGTCCTGCATGATCTTGTAGCGATCGTGGGTGGGATCGGAGGGGACTACGCCGATATGGGTGGTGACGATGCCGCACTCCATATCCAGGGACATATCCAGGATACGCTTGGACTTCTCGATGAGCTCGGGGTTCAAGTCGGCGTGACCGAAGCCGCGCCCCAGGTCGCCGCAAATGGCTGAGAAGCAGAGGCCGTGGGACTTGACCAGGTCAAGCAGCTCACGGCGGGCGGCGGGGGACATATTTTCGGGGGCGTGCTCACCGCCCGTGCAGTACATCTGGATGCCCGCAGCCCCCACCTCGGCGGCCTTGGCAACGGCCTCGGGGGTAGGGAGACGGAAGGATTCGAGCATGACGCCGATGGGGAATGAATACATGGTAATTTACCTCCATGGGGCAGATTTTTTCGGTATCTATATTTTACATGATATAGAGGAAATTGTCAAGTGGATTTGGTGATTTTGTTGCTCTGCGATGCAAATTTCCGCCCGGATCCCCCCATGGTCGGATAGCTTCGATCCGTAGCGGGGAGCCCGGGACAAGGCCGCCGCGTATTTCGTTCTATTCTCCCTCACTGCCGCATACAATCATCATGAAAACCATTCAAAGGAGACAAGGCATATGATGAACGAATACATGGGCGACACAGCAGAGCGGAGCACGGTACAGCTCCCTCTGCCGGTTCAATATCTGACCGCTGAGGTGGCAGGAGATTTCACACTCCCCGATTACCAGCCCGAGATCAAGCGGCTTCTGCGCATCGGTGTGAATCTGCTTCCTCCCGAGCCTTACAGCGGAGGAAGCGAGATTGCGGGCAGCATGGACTACTACGTCCTCTACATCGGGCAGGAGGGCGGGGTCTACTGTGCACCGCTGTCCACCGAGTACCGCCTGGAGGTGCGGAATGAGGGAGAAGGAGTGGTGGCATCCATGGGAGAGCCCTCGGTCTGTCTCTGTGACCTGTCCTCAGAGGTGCCGATCGGGCGGGTGCTGGCTCCCAGGCGGCTGAACATCCGCTGTAAGATCAAGGCGCGGGTGGGGATGTACGGCGAAAGTCCTTTGAGCACCGTAAGCGAGGAGAATGATCCAACGGTTGAAGCCCTGACCGCCGAAGCAACGGCAGGACGGGTCTTTCGGGGCATGGGACAGCTAACCGCCTTACAGGATGACGTCATCCTCCCCCCCGCCGACGGGGAAATGCGGGTGGTCTGCGCCGAGGGGCAGGTCATGGTGACTGAAGCAACCCCCGCATTGGGGCTGGTCAACTGCCGTGGCGAGGTCACAGTCAAGCTCACCCTCACCCCCGCCGAGACCATGGCCGAGTTCGCCTCTGACGTCCCCCCCGAGCCCCGGGCCCCGAAGCTGACCGTGCTCCGACGCAAGATCCCCTTCTCCATATCCGTAGAGACCGAAGGGGTCACCCCCGCCTGTACCGCCACCGCTTGCGGCTATTGCACCGAGATCAGCGTGGAAATGGAGGAGGGACAGCTCCACGTGGAGACGGGGGTATCGGTGGAGGCACGCGCCCAGAAAAACGAAACAGTTACATTCGTCAAGGATCTGTACTCCACCCGCCGCGAGGTTGCCTGCCTCTACGCGACCTATCCGGCTGAAAAGGCTCTCCGCGCCCTAAACGGGAATTTTACCCTGAGCGATTCGCTTCCCCTCTCCGAGGTCGGTATTCATCCCGCCGCCACCGTAGCCGATATCACCGCAACCGCCCTCCCCGATGCGCTGACTGCTGATCCCGCCAAGGGCCGTTGCGTGCTCACGGGGACCTGCCGCTGTCATCTGCTTCTTTTGCGGGACGGAGAATTCACCACAGCCGAGCCCGTTATCCCCTTCCGCTATGAATTCGACGATCCAAGCCTCCTGCAAGCATCCGACGGGACCCTCCCCGTGGCCTTTGACGGCGGCGTGACCGTCATTAACTGCCGCGCCCGTATGGACGGCGAGCGGATGGGGATCGACGCGGAGCTGTCGGTAGCGGTACGCACCCATACCCCCGCCCCCTTTACTGCTCTGACCGACACCGAATTCAAGAACGAGGTCACCCGCCGACAGGGAGAATACATCATCTGCTTCCCCGCCCCCACGGATTCGGTCTGGTCGGTGGCCAAGCGGTATCACGCCCCCATGGCGGCTCTGACGGCGGCCAATAACCTGCCTGCGGGAACCCAGGCAGACGGAAAGGAATCGCTGGAGGGGGTCGGGTATCTGATCGTGTGACCCCACCTGTACAAAAAAGACCGTGAGAAAATGCTTCTCGCGGTCTTTTTTATGCGGTTGCAATCCGTATTACGTCAGATACCCCTCCCACGCCTGCTTTTCCTCAGCCAGTCTCTGTTTTTCCGCGCGGCGGCGGTCGGTGATACGGCGGATCACAGCATGGATTCCGCAAACTGCGTACAGCGAGACCTGGAGAATGCCGATAGCGAAATGGATCATAGCAAAGCCGCCGTTCAGGAGATCGAAGAAGATCAGCAGGATGAAGGCCACCGTCACCAGCCCCGCAACGGCGGTGATTCGGAGTATACGGTGGAGTACGGCGGTGAAGGGAGTGTCCCGCAGATCCTCGCCTGCTTGACGGCCAGTGCGGCGGGCCGCCTCCCACAGGATGGTGAGCAGGGAAAAATACGTCGTAAATCCCAACAGGGTATAAAGTGCCAGATACATATAAAACAGCTCAGACCACCAATCTCCCTCCAACACTGTAGACACCACAGCGGCGGCAATGACCGCCACCGGTCCCAGAATCGCCCAAAACATTGTCAGGATACGAAGCAGAAAGCCGAGCTTATGCCCGTTTTTCGGGTGCATGGCAGAATTCTTCATGGTTCGCGCTCCTTTCCGGTTTGTGATATCAGTATAACATACGAACAGTTCCCTGTCAAGATGCGGGGATGCATCTTCATATTTTTTCATATTTGATTGAAAAAACTCCCCCGCGTTGGCGGGGGAGCGAAAATGTAAGATTAGTGGCAAATGCAACGCTCGGTGTCCTTGTCGAAGATGTGGCAACGAGTGGTATCGAAGGCAACCTTGATGGAGTCGCCGGCGCGGGACTGGGAGCGAGAGGAGACGCGGGCGATGAGGTTGGTACCGTCGTTGATAATCTTGATCTTACCGTCACCCTCCTCAGACTTACCGACGTTTAGGTACAGGTAGATCTCAGCACCCATGAGCTCGGTGACGTCAACGTAAGCCTCGAAGGAGGAATCAGCGTGAGCCTCCACCTGTGCGGGCTGATCGTAGATGCACTCGGGACGCAGACCCAGAACGACCTCCTGGTCGATGTAGTCCTTCAGAGCGGGGTTGTTGGCCTTCTCTGCGGGCAGCTTGACCGAGACGTTCTCGAAGTTGAAGTACAGATCCTCGCCCTTCTTGTTCAGGGTACCGTTGATGAAGTTCATCTGGGGAGTACCGATGAAGCCTGCGACGAACAGGTTGCAGGGAGAATCGTAGAGGTTCTGAGGCGTGTCGACCTGCTGGATCAGACCGTCCTTCATGACCACGATACGGGTAGCCATGGTCATAGCCTCGACCTGGTCGTGGGTCACGTAGATGAAGGTGGTACCGACGCGGGCGTGCAGCTTGGTCAGCTCGGTTCTCATGGCAGCACGGAGCTTAGCGTCCAGGTTGGACAGAGGCTCGTCAAGAAGGAATACCTTGGGGTTACGGACGATAGCGCGGCCCAGAGCCACACGCTGCTTCTGACCACCGGACAGAGCCTTGGGCTTTCTGTCGAGCAGGTGAGTGATATCCAGGATACGGGCAGCCTCCTCAACGCGGCGCTTGATCTCCTCCTTGGGAGTCTTGTTCAGCTTCAGACCGAAGGCCATGTTCTCAAACACGGTCATGTGAGGATACAGAGCGTAGTTCTGGAACACCATCGCGATCTTACGATCCTTAGGAGCCACGTCGTTGACCAGCTGGTCGCCGATGAACAGCTCACCCTCGGAGATCTCCTCCAGACCGGCGACCATACGCAGGGTAGTGGTCTTACCGCAACCGGAAGGACCGACCAGGACCAGGAACTCCTTATCCTTGATCTCCAGGTTGAAGTCGGACACGGCAGTTACGCCGCCGGGGTACTTCTTGTAAATGTGACGAAGGGATACACTTGCCATTTGAGATTTTCCTCCTAAATAATATCTTACATAAAAAATCGAACCGGGGTCGGGTGTGCAGGGAGCCTGTGCGCACACCTCTGCACGTTGATATTATACCAAAAAAACCTCCAAAAAGAAAGAGTTTATTTCCCCAAACTTTCTTCTTTTGATTTGTATACCCTGCACAAATTGCAGCCCCAACCAGGGGGGACGCAAGGGCTCTCGGTTGGGGCTTGTTTTAATTTATTAACGTTTCTTTCGGATAAACAGCCGAGGACGGAAGATGATCCCCAACACCGAGGCGATGACGATCCCCCCCGCAATGCCCAGCGCGACCTGAAGGGTACGCAGCCCCGCCGAGGCGGCCTCGGGATAATTCCCCGTAACGAAATTGAACATGGTTCCGTAAAGACCGCTGCCGGGAACCAGGGGGATGACGCAAGGCACCATATAGACGGGGACGGGCACCTTGGTGACCCGCGCCATGATCTCGGAAAACCCCGCACCCACCAGGGCGGCCAGCAGATTGGGGAACAGCTCCCCGCCGATAAAATGTCCCGCTATCAGGTAGACGGCCGTGGTCAGAACTCCCCCCAGGGTAGCCACGAGCAGACGGCGGGGATGAACGTAGAACAGGATGGAAAAGCCCAACGTACTGATGGCGGCAGTTATCAGCATGATGATGGATTCTCTCATACGCCACCTCCGATCAAGCGATTGAACAGGGTCAGAGCGGCCATGTAGCCCAGCGCGATCATGAGGGTCTGGAGAATGGCCTGGATCAGGCGCATGGTACCCGCCAGGGTATCCCCGCAAAGCAGATCCCGCAGGGCGTTGCCAAAGGACAGGCCCGGGATCTCCAGCATGATGGTACCGATGATGATCTTATCCACATGCTCGCCAAAGCCAAGCTCCACGCACAGCACCGACAAAACCCCTGCGGCAAAGGAAGAAATGAGGGACTTGACCATGCTGTTGATGCGTAAGGGGCGCAGACGGGCGAACAGGGTCAAAAATAAGGCGATGGCGGCGGCGGCCAAGCCGTCCAAGATCGAGCCGCCGAAGAAGACGGCGAAGCCGCCCGTAGCCAGCATCCCGCCCAGGTAACACAGCCACTCGGGGACGGGACGGTAGAGGCGGATATCCTCCAGACGTGCTTCCACCTCGGCGGCTGAGATGGGGCTCTTACAGATGGTACGGGATAGAGCGTTGAGGGATTCCAGACGCGCCAGATGGTTATAGGCAGTGGGTACACGGCGGTTGCGGGTGGCAAAGGAGCCGTCAGGCATCCGCACCTCAGCGGTGATGAGGGAGGTAATGGCGAAGACCTCCACCGCTTCGGCTCCGTAAGCACGGCAGATGCGGGTCACGGTATCCTCCACGCGGTGGATCTCCCCCCCCGCCCGCAAAAGCTCGGCTCCCACGTCCAAGGCAATGGACAGGATACTCCCCGCATCGGTGGGCACAGTCTGCCCCTCGGCGGCAGGGGCAGAGGCACGGGTGACACCGCCCGTGGGGGTTGTCAGAAAATGTGGGAATTTCACGGTACTGCTCCGTTTCAATGATGTGATACTATTATACATAGAAGCAGGCGGTTTGTCAAGATGTTTTCTTTTCAAAAGTTGTCGAAACCCCTTGACATATGGGGCTTTGTGTGCTATAATACCCCCATCGTTCCCCGTGATGCCGCCAGGATCATCCGAAACTGTCGGCGGAGGAGCTCTGGAGAATCCCTTAAATGGGTGCCGAAGGTGCAAGGCTGACCAAGGTCAGGCCGAATCTCTCAGGCAAAAGGACAGAGCAGGTACAGTCAATATTGTGTCTGCTTCCTATTTTCAGAGCTGCCGAAGGTTCGGCAGCGTTTTTTATTTCATTTTTTCATGGAGGAAACAAACATGGAAGCGTTTCTCAATTGGGTCAAGACCATCAACGACGCCGTCAACGGCGCGGTCTGGGGTCTGCCCGGACTCATCCTGCTCATCGGTACGGGCATCCTTCTGACCGTGGGCACCAAGGTGTTCCAGATCAGCCACGTAGGCCACTGGTGGAAGAACACCATCGCCAGCGTCTTCAAAAAGAACAGCAACGCCACCAAGAAGACCGACCGTAAGACCATTTCCCAGTTCCAGGCCCTCTGCGCCGCCCTGGCCGCCACCGTCGGCACGGGTAACATCGCGGGCGTGGCCGCCGCCATCGTTACGGGCGGTCCCGGCGCCGTGTTCTGGATGTGGGTCGCCGCCTTCTTCGGTATGATGACCAACTTCTCGGAAAACCTTTTGGGCATCTACTACCGCCGCCGCAACAAGGACGGCGAGTGGTCGGGCGGTCCCATGTACTACCTCCGCGACGGTCTGGGCAAGCGCTACGGGAAAAAGTGGCTCAGCCCCGTGTCCAAGGTGCTGGCGGTCCTCTTCTGCTGCTTCGCCATTCTTGCCTCTTTTGGTATCGGTAACATGGCCCAGATCAA
Organism: Clostridia bacterium; assembly: GCA_017938885.1. Taxonomy (GTDB): domain Bacteria; phylum Bacillota; class Clostridia; order Oscillospirales; family CAG-272; genus CAMEON01. Next base: position 11,930 of record JAGBAS010000087.1, on the reverse strand, counting down.
CAAGATCGTCCTGAATATGGACGCCGCCTTCTTCCAGGATATCTCCCTTGGCAATATCCCCAATACCGAGATTAATATCATCCACCTCATCATCGGTATCGGGCTGCTCATCATCGGCGCCCTCATCATCATCGGCGGCCTCCAGCGTATCGCTCGCGTGGCCGAGATCGTGGTGCCCTTCATGGCCGTGGCCTACGTCATCGGCTCTCTCATCATCTTCGGCATCAACATCAAGCAGGTGGGTCCCATGTTCGTCTCCATCTTCAAGTTCGCCTTCACCCCCGCGGCTATGCTGGGCGGCGGTATCGGTGTCCTCATCAAGAAGACCATGACCCAGGGCTTCAAGCGCGGCGTGTTCTCCAACGAGGCAGGTCTCGGCTCCTCGGTCCTGGTCCACTCCTCCTCCAACGTCAAGGAGCCCGTCAAGCAGGGTATGTGGGGCATCTTCGAGGTGTTCTTTGACACCTTCGTGGTCTGCACCATGACCGCCGTGGTGGTCCTCTCCACCGGCTACATCGACCTGGCCACCGGCTCCCCCATCGGCACCCTCAACGGCGACACCCTGGTGTCTCAGGCCTTCGGCCAGTACTTCGGTGCTCCCGGCACCTGGTTCGTGGCCATCGCCATGCTCTTCTTCGCCTTCACCACCGTTCTCGGCTGGTCCCAGTACGGCTCCAAGGCCGTGGAGTACCTCTTCGGCACCACCGGCGTCAAGGTCTACAAGTTCATCTTCGTGGCCATGATCGTCTCGGGCGCCGTCATGGAGGGCGGTCTGGCCTGGGATCTGTCGGATACCTTCAACGGTCTCATGATGATCCCCAACCTCATCGGCGTGGTGTCGCTCCTGCCTCTGGTCCTGAAGGTCACCAAGAACTACGTGGACCGTAAGATCAAGGGCAAGGATATCGCGCCCATGCTCTCCTACGACGACGCCATCCAGGCCGAGACCGCACGGCATCTCGACGAGGATTGATCCGTCCCCATCCCCCAAAAAAGATCAAGGGCTGAGTGCAAGGCGTGCAAAATTAGCGGTGAAATTATGGTAAGTTGATTAATAATTGACCTGCAATAAACAAATAATTAACCCGGGCAGATTTTCAAGGTCTGTCCGGGTTCTCATATTATTAAAAAGCCAAAACACGATATCATGGGTTTGTGTTGATAATAGTAGCAATCTCTGATATCAAATGTTCTTTTGAGATCAACACGCCCTTAACTACAAATTTCTTTTTGTTAATTATTACAATAGTGCAATTCGTGTGAAATTTTAATACAATTCTTTTGGTTTTGTTTCTGCAAATGGCTCGAAATTTTCCATAAAACTTTCCACCGTCTATAAGAACGTACCCCGTTACTTCTTTCTTTGTATAACGGGTTAACTGATCGAAAAATTCCGCATAACTACCAAGGAATATATCATGCAATACAGAACAATATACGCTATTTTTGCGGTATGTCAAATATAGAAATTCAATCTTTAAAATCGAGAAATCTGTGATATATGATTGTAAAAAAAAGCAAAGAATTGCAATTGGTATAACAACCCATAATTCGCGTTCAAAGCACACGGGAATCCAACATGACAGCAAAATCAAATACTGGAATATAATAAATATTTTGCGTCCAAACTTTGAGGTAAGACCTTGTCCTTTGCGCCATGCTTCTTCACGCTCTTTTTTGCCCCAAATTATCTTGTCAGAAAAAAAGCGATTTGTTCTATTATAGTATTCGATATAAAAATCTTTTCTTTGCATTTAGCAATTATCCTCCTGCTGTGTGAAGTCTACATTTGTAATCGTATCGCCAGTTTCGCATTTGTATTACAAACGCTTCGGGCAAAGCCCATACCCCTAAAGATGTACGAGCGTGTCCATAGGCTCCCTCCGGGAGGGAGCTGTCACCGAAGGTGACTGAGGGAGAGCGCGTTTCAATGAGGTTACGCAAAACTATAAAGTCGCGCAGGCTCCTTCCGTCACGCTCCGCGTGCCACCGCATCCGCTTGCGGATGGCATCTCGGAGGAAGGCTTTTTTGCTACTCTCATTATAATACAAATCGGCAGAGGAAACAATGCCTCTGCCGAAGTTTTCGTGCCGCCTGTTTCTCCGCTAAGAATGCAAAGAGAAAACTCAGCCCTTTTTGTGTGTTTTTTGCGCGGTCACGCCTCAAACTGACTGCCCCACAGCTCGGCGTAGAAGCCGCCCTTTTCGAGGAGAGTCTTGTGGTCTCCCTGCTCGATGACGTGGCCGTCCTTCATGACCAGGATCACGTCGGCTTCCTTGACGGTGGAGAGGCGGTGAGCCACGATGAAGGAGGTGCGGCCCTTCATGAGGGCGGCGAAGGCGTTCTGGATACGCAGCTCGGTGCGGGTGTCAATGGAGGAGGTGGCCTCGTCCAGGATCAGCATGGGGGGCAGACAGAGGAAGAGGCGGGCGATGCAGAGGAGCTGCTTCTGTCCCTGAGACAGGGATCCGCCGTCCTCACCGAGAACCGTACCGTAGCCCTCGGGGAGCCTGCGGATGAAGCCGTCGGCGTGAGCGGCCTTGGCGGCGGCCACCACCTCCTCGTCGGAGGCGTCGGGACGGCCAAAGGCGATGTTGTCCCGCACGGTCCCCGCCGAGAGCCAGGTCTCCTGGAGCACCATGCCGTAGTTTTCACGAAGAGAGTGGCGGGTCATGTTTCGGATGTCGGTGCCGTCCACTTGGATGGAGCCGTCACAGACGTCGTAAAAGCGCATGAGGAGGTTGATGACGGTGGTCTTGCCACAACCCGTGGGGCCGACGATGGCCACCCGCTGGCCGCTTTCCAGAGCCAGGTTGAGATCTTGGATGAGGGGCTTGTCGGGGGTGTAGGAGAAGGAAACGTCGGACAGTTCCACCCGTCCCTCGCAATCCGTCAGCACAGCGGCGTCGGGGGCGTCGGGGATCTCGGTCTCTGCCTCGATCAGCTCGAAGAGACGGGCGGCGCAGGCCATGGAGTTTTGCAGCTCGGTGACCACCCCCGAGATCTCGTTGAAAGGCTTGGTGTACTGGCCTGCGTAGGTGAGGAACGCGGACAGACCGCCAACTGTCAGGGTCAGATTTCCTGCGTCCGACAGGCAAATGAGCGCGCCGATGAGGGCCACGCCCGCGTAGACCAGGTTGTTGACGAAGCGGGTGGAGGGGTTGACCAGGGAGGAGAAGAACACCGCCTTGCGGGAAACGGTCTCCAGCCGTCCGTTGATCTCGTCGAAGTCCCGCAGAGCCTCGTCCTCGTGGGCGAAGGCCACCACCGCTTTGTGGGAGCCGATCATCTCGTCGATGAGGGCGGTCTGCTCGGCGCGGGTCTCGGATTGCTTTTTGAAGAGGTTATAGGTACGTTTCGCGATGAAGGAGGCCACGAAGAGGGACAGGGGCGTGGCCACCACCACCCAGACCGTCATGGGGAGGTTCAGGGTGAGCATGAAGCACAGAGTCCCCAGGATGGTGAGGATCCCCGTGAAGAACTGGGAGAAGCCCATGAGCAGGCCGTCGGTGAACTGGTCGGCATCGGCGATGACGCGGCTGACCGTGTCGCCCACGGGACGGCGGTCCAGGTAGGACAGGGGGAGGGACTGGATGCGGACGAAGGCATCCTGGCGGAGACGGCGCACCACCCCGAAGGTGATGCGGTTGTTGGAGATGTTCATGAGCCACTGGCAGAGGGCTGTGATACAGATGATGACCACCCCGCGCAAAAGCAGGGGGGAAAGGGCCTCGAAGTCCACCTGTCCGGGGGCGATGATGAGGTCGATGGCGTCGCCCGTCAGGATGGGCAGGTAGAGGGTCAGGCCCACCACCACAACGGCCAGCAGGAGGGACAGGACGAAGAGGAGGCGGTAGTGCTTCAGGTAACGGAGCACCTTTTTCATGGTAGCGAGGGTGTTGGTATGCTTCTGTTTCATCACGCTTCACCTCCCTTGAACTGGGACTCGTGGATCTCGCGGTAGACCTCGCAGGAGCGGAGAAGCTCCTCGTGAGTCCCCATGCCCACGGCGCGGCCCTCGTCCAGGACTATGATGAGGTCAGCGGCGCGGATGGAGGAGGTGCGCTGGGAGATGATGAAGACGGTGGGGTCTCCCGCAAGCTCTCGGAGCGCGGCGCGGAGCTTGGCGTCGGTGGCAAAGTCCAGGGCCGAGGCGGAGTCGTCCAGGATCAGGATCTCGGGCTTGCCCACCAGGGCGCGGGCGATGGTGAGGCGTTGCTTCTGCCCGCCCGAGAGGTTCCTTCCCTTCTGCTCCACGGGCGCGTCCAGCTGACCCTCCTTCTCCCGAACGAAGTCGGCGGCCTGGGCGGCTTCCAGGGCCTCCCACAGCTCCTCGTCGGTGGCGGTCTCCTTGCCCCAGAGGAGGTTGGAGCGCACCGTACCCTTGAACAGCTCAGCCTTCTGTGGGACTACGCCGATGCTCTCGCGAAGGGCCTCGGGATCGTAGCACTGTACGGGCAGGCCGAAGACCGAGACGGTGCCCTCGTCGGCTTCATAGAAGCGGGGGATGAGGTTGACCAGCGTCGTCTTGCCCGAGCCCGTACCGCCGATGATGCCCACGGTCATGCCCCGCTTTGCAGTGAAGCTGATGTCATGGAGGGAGGGGGCGCCGCCGCCCTCGTAGGTCATGGTGACCTTGTCGAAGACTACGGCGGGGGTATCGGCCGAGGGGATGGGGGTGCCATCGGGGGCGGGGGTCACCGCCATGCCCGCAGGCATATCCAGCACCGCGCCGATGCGGTTGCCGCAGGCCACGGCCTTGGTGACGGTGAAGATGGAGGTGGCCATCTTGACCAGCTCCACCAGGATCTGACCCATGTAGTTCACCAGCGCCACCACCTGGCCCTGGGTGATACCGCCTTCATGGACAGCGAAAGCGCCCTGACGGATGAGGAGGATCACCGCCAGGTTGACGATGACGTAGGTCACGGGGTTCATGACGGCAGTGAGTATGCCCGCCTTGTTCTGGAGGGAGGTCTGCTCCCGATTAACGGCGGCGAAGCGGTCGATCTCGGATCCCTCCTTGCGGAAGGCGCGGACGGGACGCACCCCCGACAGGTTCTCGCGGGTGACGGCGGTGACGCGGTCCAGGCGGTTCTGCACCTTGCGGTAGAGGGGAATGCCCCCCAGCATGACACCGAAGACCACCACGGCCAACAGGGGTATGGCGGCGACGAAGATGAGGGCGAGCCCGGCGTCGATGGTAAAGGCCATAATCATGGCACCAAAGACGATGATGGGGGAGCGGAGCAGGAGACGGAGGGTGATGTTGACACCCGTTTGCAGTTGGTTTACGTCGCTGGTCATGCGGGTAATCATGGAGGAGGTGCCCATGCGGTCGGTCTGGGCGTAAGTGAAGGACTGCATATGGGCGAACAGCTCGCGGCGCATCCGCGCGGCCGAGCCCACGGCGGCCTTGGCCGAGAAATACTGGGCGGTGATAGCCCAACCGAGGCCCACGAAAGCCAACAGCACCAGCACCCCGCAGAGCTGCCAGACGAGGGCGGTGTCATTCCCTTTTATGCCCTTGTCGATGATGGCGGCCACCACCAGGGGCACGCAGAGGTCAAAGCAGGCCTCTAAGAGTTTGAAAAGCGGAGCTAAGATCGTCTCCTTGGGGTACATACGGAGACAGCGTAGGAATATTTTCATGGTAACGGTTACGCTCCTGTGTGTATTCGGATTCTAACTATATAGTATAGCACATTTTCCCTCTTTTTTCAAGGGTTTTCGGCGCAAAAGGGGTGATGGACTCGTTTTCGTTTTTTCTTCGTCATGATACGGCTTATTTTTCAAATTTGGGTTTGTCGGTGCGTATGTCACCGGATATGCACGATAAGACCGCTATGTAACGGGCGCACACACAGGTGCGCCCCTACCCTGATTTTTTATTCAGGATCATAACATTTCGGCTTTTTGATGCTCGGTAGGGGCGCACCTATGTGTGCGCCCGCCAACGAAAAGCATTCTGATCTGTTCCATCAAACAGCCCGCTAACCCCCAATTTGAAAGACAACCGAGCAATCACTTTTCTCTATTCTTCAAAACCCTTTGCCACTTCAGACAGATCAATAACAAAAGATCCCCCGCCGCTTGGGCGAGGGATAATATAGTACCGATCAACGAAGCAGTAAGTAGAACATCAGCGCCGCCTCCAAGAGTCCGATCAGACCCAGGACGACCAGGCCTACGGTATGGGGCTTTCTGACCTTGACGGGGGCGATGAAAGCCACGGCTGTGACGAGCAGGAAGGCCGGATAGACCCAGGGCGCGACGGCGGGGAGGCTCTCGGAAAGAAGGAGGGTCAGAGCGTAGACCGGGGGAAAGATTACCGCCGAGGTCGTAACGGGAACCCCCATGAAGTGGGTACGGCGGCCGCCCTCGGTGGCTTGTCTGGTCTCCTCGGTGACGTTGAAGTAGGCCAGGCGGATGAGGGCGCAGAGGATGTACAGGCCGCTGACCGCCCAGACCGCGATCCGATCGCACTGCGCGGCGGCAGAGGTCATGCTGACCGCCACGGAGGCGGGGAGGACACCGAAGCAGACAATATCGCAGAGGGAATCCAGCTGGATGCCGAAGCGTTTTTCCTCGTCGGTGGACTTTTTGCGGGTGCGGGCGATCTTGCCGTCGAACATATCGCAGATCCCCGAGGCCATGAGACAGCACAGGGCGGCGAAAGGGTTCTCCGTCACGGCAAAGCCAATGCCTACAGCGGAAACCAGGAGGCTGATGTATGTCAGAATAACCGTATAGTTATAGAAACCGATCATGTGTCTTCTCCTTGCATGATGAACACCGCGCGGCGCGGTGGGGTTACTCTATATTATACATCATTTCGGTGGGTTGTGCAAGATGTTTGGGGAATTTTTTCGACAAAAAATGTGTTTTTCACCCTCCCTCAGTCGATTCATACCTTGAAGCGGTCACTTGCGCAGGATTATTCATCCTCGCTGATCTCCCGGATGATGGACAGGATATCGTTCAATTCAGACAGGGGATACATGGCCTCTTTACAGGAAAACATATACCAATCCGTTCCGTTCGGCAAGGGGTCGTTCAACGTCACGATAAAGGTCTGCCCCAATTCCACGTCCGCATTCAGGGGGAACATAACATCAATGTACGTCCCTTCCGCAAGCGTGCCCTTTTGGACGGCATCCACACGGCAACGAATAGTCACGGTGGATACCGACATAGCGGAGGTAACCGACGAAGCCGTAACCGTAACCACGTGGGGAGAGGCCGTCATGATATCCACGCGCACATTGGACTGAATGTAATCTTGTCCCGTAAAATCGGGGTGATCGGCCGTGATCTCGGTCAGATAGGCGATAAAGTCCTCCGGCGTTGTGTTCACCGTGATCTTCATGCCGGCCACCTGCGTTTCAAGGGGACGCCCGTTCAGCGTGGCGTTCTCGAAATCATCCGTCTGCACCAACAGATCCCCGCTGATCTGAAAATAATCCCCGTCGGCATATACGTTCCGATACCGATGCAGGAGCAGCAGATACGTCTTCCCGATTTCAAACGGGATGTCGGCAGAGCTTGCAGAAAAGGTATCCATCGGATAGTAAATGGTCTCAAACTGCTCGGTCATAGCCAAGCCGACGTGGTTCTGAACCGTCTGAAAAGTCAGGTAATATCCGTCCTCGCCCATGACCTCATAGCCCACGTAGATAGCCGTCGTCACATTATGCACCCGATCGGGGGAACAGATCATCTCCAGAGGACCAACGTCGGTAATCGCAGAGCCGCCTGTATTCACGTTCGGAGCGGAAACGGTAGATTCTGCCTCTGTTTCCGCCGTATCAGCGGGTACCGTTTCGCCTCCGACGGTATTCTCCTCGGTCATCGGCGGAAGCGTCACGGAATCGCCGATCCCTTGAGTCTGTCCGTCGGAAGCATCCGATACCGATGGATCGCCCGACACCGTACAGGCACACCCAACACACAAAAGCCATACCGCGAGAGCGCACGTAGTCAGCAATCTGATCAATTTAATATAAAACTCCTTCCATGCTTCTTTTCCTTTATATGGTAACATATTTTCGAAAAAAAACAATACTTCCGTAATTAATTTAAATAAAATTTTACACAAGCAATATGAGATGTAACGATTCAACCATACTTCAAATTGGGGGTTAGCGGTGGGTTTCCTCGTGAGCCTTCCCCAGCGGGGAAGGGGGACCACCGTAGGTGGTGGATGAGGAGAGCGGGTTTGTTTTTCCGTACGGGTGTATACGGAACCCCCTTGATACACCAAGAAAAATCATACCCGATACCGAGCGGAAACTTGCTCTCCTCATCCACCGCTTTGCGGTCCCCCGCATCCGCTTGCGGATGGCACCGCATGGGGAAGGCATAGAACGAGGAAACCCAACTCACCGACAAACCCAAATTTGAAACATTAGCTGAATAGTTACTATGAGATTTACGGATGCGAATCAGCCCCCGTTGCTTGCAATATCCTCGGATTTGTGTTATACTTTTTACAGAAATTCCATTTTCTGCGGCACATTTGCCCCCGCCGCGTTGTGTATATAGGTGAGGGGCACTTCCCCCACCGAAAGGAGGCTTCTATGATCCTCAACGACTTCGAGATTGTATCTCTCTATCACGCCCGCAACCAGCAGGCGGTGGAGATCACCCAGAAGCAGTACGGCGCCTACTGCCATACGATCTCCATGAACATTCTGAACAGCCGGCCCGACGCCGAGGAGTGCGTCAATGACACCTGGGTGGCGGCCTGGAACACCATGCCCCCCAAGTGGCCCCAAAGCCTCTGCGGCTACCTGGGCAAGCTCACCCGCAACATCTCCCTCAACCGCCTCAAAGCCCTCCGCAGAGAGAAGCGGGACGCCGCCCTGACCGTGGCCTTTGAGGAGCTGGAGGACATCATCCCCGCCCCCGACGAGACCGAGTCCGCAGTGATCTGCGGGTGGCTGGATGAGTATCTGGGGACCCTTCCCCAGCTGGACAGACAGCTCTTCGTGGGGCGGTACTGGTACAGCCACAGCGTCAAGGCCTTGGCGCGGCACTACGGCATGACCGCCAACGCCGCCACCAAGCGCATTACCCGCGTCCGCGAGGGGCTACGGGATTTCCTGATCGAAAGGGGGTACACACCGTGAAAGGCGAGGTATTATTTGAGAAAATGACGGGCATTTCGGATGCCTACATCGCTGAGGCGGCCTTGGTGGCTCCCGTGGGGGTAGCCGCGCCCAGGAAGAAGCCCTTTGCTTCCCTGTCCCGCGCCCTGAACAGCGGGTGGGGGGTGGCCTGCATCTGCTTCATCGTCGCCATCGCCGCCGTGGTGGGCATGGTGGCTTGGGGACGGATGGGAGAGATGACGGGCCCCGGAAGCGATCCTTCGGTGCGGTTCGCTTTCTCCTACGAGATGACCGCCAACGACGGCTCGGCGTGGAGCGGCACGGCCATGCCCGGGGATATCGTGAACGTCAGCACCACCATCGTCAATCACGGAAAGCCTTTTAAAGCCTATGACTTTTTCGCCTTCGCACAGCTGGTTTTGCAAGAGGACGAGTCGGTGGTGATCGAGGGAGACTATCCCTTGGCAAATACCGACAAGCTCACAGTGGAAAAGGGCAGCACAGGCAGCCGCACCTTCCATTTCCATATTCCCGAGAACGCCACCCCCGGGGTGTACGATCTGGTGCTGTCCTACGACGGCGAAAAGCAGGTGTTCGGCGGGGCTTTGACGGTGAGGGAGACGGCAGATACCTACCCGCGGCATGCTTTCTCCTTCGGCTATGAGCCCTTCGGCGGGTTTGCTATCCCGGGCGACCGTATTTCTATCGCGTGCCGAACGGTCAATGATGGAGCTACATTCACCTTTACGGGTTATCCGGACACATACGCCCCCGTCGCCTACCTGATCCACTCCGAAACCGGTGACATGATCCGTGGAGATCCCGCCCCTGTCGATTATGCGGAAAGGGAAACGATCACTGTCAACGCAGGTGAAATAGCCGGAAAGGCCACCTATTTGTTCTCTATCCCTGCCGATACGCCAACGGGGGAGTACGATCTGGAGTTGTCCTATGATGGACACCGCCAGACCTTTGAGAGGGTACTCACGGTAGCTGTCCCCACCGTCATAGACCCCGCCGTCCTCTACAACCTCACCATGCCCATCGGCTCCGACTGGCTCTACGAGCCCATCGACGAGGCCTACGTGGACGGTGAGGAGGTCACCGTCCGCATCAAATTCGCCACCGACGTGGGGACGCTGTTCTTCCTCAACGGCGAGCTCATCACCCCCTCAGTGGGAGACGATCAGATGGGCTATTGGGAATACTCCTTCTATATGCCCAAAAAAGATTCCGAGATCATTTTCCAGACCTACGATGGTATGGCTCCCTACGGCGACATTTTGGAGGCCTACTATACTGCCAACCCCACGGCCCTGGACGTGCTGGCCATCGATTACGGTACCTACGGCGACGGCGTGCGGGTAGCCATCCTGTACGATGACCGCTTTGCGTACACGGATACGGGATCCGAGCAACGCATCGGCCCCGCTGTCATTCGATATGCAGACAGTAATATTATGCAGGTGCTCCATAATGGTGTATTCTGCTCTCTGTCCAAAGCCTACGAAGCAGGACTTCTGTCCGACGCCGATCTGGCCGCGCTGGAAAACCTGCAACGGGAATGGAATCCCCACCTGTACGTCGACGACGAATAACAAAAGACCCGCGAGGAATCTCCCCGCGGGTTCTCTTTATGGTAAGGCTTTGTATTATTTTACAAAAACCTTGAACGGAGGTAGGGGCGCACCTGTGTGTGCGCCCGCTGTTTCCTTTGGCGACACGGGCGCACACATAGGTGCGCCCCTACCCAAGGATATTCAATACTTTCATTGGTATTACTTCCCATAAGTCCCGTCCGCCATAGCTCTCACCTTGGCGAACAGCTCCCGCTCCTTGGCATCCCACAGAGCGGGATCGCCCTCGTGCTTGACCGAGGTCTCCAGGGACACACAGCCCTCAAAGCCGATCTCGTGGAGGGCTTTCGTAAAGTCCGCCCAGTCGATCACACCCTCGCCGGGCCTCCAATGGAGGTCGCCACGACCGTCGTTGTCGTGGACGTGGAGGGCCGCCAGGTACTCCTTGCCGATGGCGCGGACGGCGGCGGCGGGGGAGTCCCCGTAGACGGCGGCGTGGCCTGTGTCCAGACACATCTTCATGGCGGGATGGTTCATGAGCTTGACAAACTCCAAGGTCTCATTCCAGCGGGACAGGGGCAGGGAGGTGAAGGGGAGATTCTCAAAGCAGACCGTGACCCCCAGCTCCCCGGCCATATCGCACAGGGGGGTAAAGTGGTCGAGATTCATCTGCCACAGCTCCTCCTTGTGGGCTGGGTTGTTCTCCCCGAAGGGCATGATGCAATGGATCACGAAGTTGGGCGCGCCCAACAGGGCGGTCCCTCGGATGCCTGTTTCCATAGCGGCGTACCGCTCGGCGCGGTCATATGCCGAAAAGTCCTGCGCCGGCCAACGCCACGCGCCGTGGGTCTGGTTGACGAACAGGCCATTACTTTCAACGATCTCCCGCTCCCGCTTCAGGGTGGAGACGAACTCGGCCTCGGGGACGTGGAAGATCTTGTTCTCGGTGTGACAGAACCAGCCGTAGTCCAGGGCGTCGTAGCCGTGGGACCTCATGATCCTGAGGCCTTCCTCAAAGCCGTAGGCGTGGAGGTAGTCGGAGGTGATGCAGGTCTTCATCGTGGTAGATCTCCTTTCAGGATCGTGGAAAGGTTCAAATTTGGGTTTGTCGGGCTGACGGAACCAAGCGGAATGGGGACGTGTAACCCTCATCCGTCACGCCTTTGGCGTGCCACCTTCCCCCAGGGGAAGGCAAGAGTATGAGGAAAGCCCACATATTGTTGATTCCAAAAGCGAGAATAG
>JAGBAS010000086.1 GCA_017938885.1 Clostridia bacterium | reverse complement strand
TCATGGTCGTGATCGTGGCAGTGGCACTCCTCGCCGTCCTCGTGGTGATGGTGATGATGCTCATGGTCGTGATCGTGGCAGTGGCACTCCTCGCCATCCTCGTGATGGTGATGGCACTCGCATTCCTCGTCATCATGGTGATGGTGGTGGTGATGCTCTGCCTCCTCTGCCAGGCGGGCCAGCTCGGCCTCCAGGGTGTCGGTGCGCTCCATAGCCTCCAGGAGCTGGGCGCCGGTGAGATCGTTCCAAGGGGTGGTGACGATGACGGCGGTGGGATTATGCTCGCGGAGGAGGGAGACGGCGGTCTCGGTCTTATGGGCGGGGGTGGTGTCGGTGTGGGACAGGACGATACAGCCCGCGTTCTCCACCTGATCGTTGAAAAACTCGCCGAAGTTCTTCATGTACATCTTGCACTTGCCCGCGTCCACCACGGTAGTAAAGCCGTTCAACACAGCCCCCTCGGTGGCGGCACCCTGAACGGCGCGGATGACGTCGGAGAGCTTGCCCACGCCCGAGGGCTCGATGAGGATGCGGTCGGGGGCGTACTCGGTCAGGACCTGAGACAGAGCCTTGCCGAAATCACCCACCAGGGAGCAGCAGATACAGCCGGAATTCATCTCGTTGATCTGGATACCCGCCTCCGAGAGGAAGCCGCCATCGATGCCGATCTCGCCGAATTCGTTTTCGATGAGGACCAGCTTCTCGCCTGCATAGGCCTCGGTGATGAGCTTTTTGATGAGGGTGGTCTTACCGGCACCCAGAAAGCCTGAGAAAATGTCGATCTTGGTCATGATTTTTCCCTTCTATATACATATTTTATTTTCATTTGAGGAGAAAACGCTCCACATTCTATTATACCCCTTTTTCGGGGGATTGTCAAGGGCTTTGCGCGAAAAAAGCCCCCCGCCTGCGTGTTCAATACCATTATGTAAACCTCCCCCTTTGGGGGAGGTGGCACGCGACGCGTGACGGAGAGGGCCTTCAAGCGAAAAACTGCCCTCTCAGTCGCCTTGCGGCGCCAGCTTCCCCAGAGGGGGAGCTTTTTGATGATCTTAACTTAATGGTATTGGCCTGCGTGTTTCGGAGGGGGATGAAAAGGTCTTACATGGACTTGACGGCAGCATTCTGCCGTCCGACCTCAAAGGCCAGTACGGCGGCCGATGCCGCCGAGGACAGCGATCCTCGGAAATCCCCGTGATACCCGATGCGCACGTGTAAGTCAGCCTCGGAGAGCACCGCGCGGGAAATACCTCGCTTTTCTCCGCCGATGACCAGCAGGAGGGGGAGGGTCAGGTCGGCCTCGTACAAGTCCACCGAATCCCGTATTTCGGCACAAACTGCACGGTAGCCCTTCGCCTTGAACAAGGGAATCACTTCGGCGGGCTCAGCGACGAACATGGGCATTTTTTCGGATGTCCCCGCCGAGGAGCGCGCTACCAGCCCCGCCACGCCCATCCAGTTGCGGGGAGGGAGAATGACGCCGTCTGCCCCTGCCGCGTAGAGGGAGCGTACCGTGTAGCCGAAGTTGTAGGGATCCTCGATCCCCTCCAGCAGGACGTAGAAGCCCCCTTCCCGGATCTTATCCATGGATGCGGACAGCAGGGGCAGGGTGCGGTCGGAGCAGACCGCCACGATCCCCCCGTGGGTCTTGCCCGAGGTCAGGTTGTCCAGGTCATCGGGGTGGACGGGCTGTACCGTAAAGCCCAGCTCAGCGGCTTTGCGGTTCAGAAAGGCAATTTCCCTCGCTTTCTTGTCCAAGCGGGTCTTGTCCACAAAGACCGACAGAATACGGCGGTCGTTGAATGCATGGACAGAGTCGTCCAGCACCGCCGAGATGGCGGTCATGCCCTCAAACAGATCGGGGGTCTCAGGGGCGGCAGTTTCATCGAACATGGTGAATTTCCTTTCCGATACAAGGTTTTTTACGGATAATTCCCACCTTCCTTGCATAGAGTGGCATAGAACCACCATGGATAAGGGGGAAGGTATATGATGTACATAGCGGCAGACAAGGAGCGGTGCGTGATCCTGGGCACCTACATCGTGGAGAACCGCGCCACGGTACGGGGAGCCGCCGCCCGCTACGGGATCAGCAAAAGCACCGTACATAAGGACGTGACCGAGACTCTCCGACACGTCAACCCCGCCCTGTGGGAGGCGGTGGCCGAGGTGCTGGCGCAGAACAAGAGCGAGAGGCACCTGCGGGGCGGGGAGGCCACCAGACGGCGGCATCTCTCAAGAACAGGGAAAAAATAGGGAAGAAGGGGTGCACGGGCATCCCTTTTCTTATACTGTAGCACATTTTGGGGAAAATGTCAAGATGAAACGAAAGTCCGTATTTGAAAAAACTCTCCGCTCCTGCATAATTCTCCCGCAAACAGCAGAAAATACTCTCGTACCGCTGGGGAAGCAAAGCTCCCCCAAGTCAAGGGAACAAAGGAGACCAATATGGCCAACAACGAATCCGAATTCAGCCGCAAGATGAAGAAGCTGGTGAGCAACCGCGCTGCCGTCGTCACAGTGGTGACGCTTCTGGTGGTGACGGGTGTCATCATCGCCGCTACCGTGTCTGCCAACCGTGCCAAGAAGCCCCTCGTGGATGACCCCGGCATCAGCGACACCTCGAATCCTACGGGTACCCAATCCACCCCTTCGGGTGTGGGTGACGTAACGCTCCCCACCTATAACGGCGGTGAGACCCAGCCTGTGGGAGCCGACCCCTCCGAGCCCGCAGGCTTCTTCAGCCTGCCCGTCAGCGGTCAGCTCTACAAGGGGCATGACGCCACCATTCAGGTCTACTCCAACACCATGGGGGATTACCGCGTCCATCTGGGCGTGGATGTGGCGACCGCGCCCGAGGCTCCAGTCTTTGCCGCCGCCGACGGCAAGGTGGAGAAGATCTGGGAGGATTCCATGATGGGTACCTGCGTGGCATTGACCCATAAGGACGAGACCGTCAGCATCTACAAGAACCTGGCGAAGGAGCTGGCTGAGGGCATTGCCGCCGGAGCGACTGTCAAGCAGGGGCAGCGGCTCGGCACCGTTGGGGATACCGCCGTGGTGGAGATGGCCGATGAGCCTCACCTCCACTTCGAGGTCACTGTGAAGGGGCTTTCGGTAGATCCGCTGGACTATTTCAGCGAGAAGGACGTGAACGCGCTTTCGGAGGATACCGCCTATGAGAGCGGTGCCGCCGAGGGCGAAACCGGCAAGACTCCTGCCGATTCTGCGGCTGAGACCAAGCCCAACGGGAAATAATTTCCAAACCAAGAACCGCCGTCCTCTGAGGTGAGGGCGGCGGCTTGGCGTTTGGAAAGGAAAAGCACATCCGTGATACCCGTTGCGCGTGCTGTATCATAAGCTTGATACTCCGCAAACAGACTATGAAAGCTGTGCTCGTGGAATGGGAGGGGGATTGGGGACTCCCCTCATTACGCCCCTTTATTATACTATAAAACCCCCGTTTTGTAAATATCCAAAATGCACAAATGATAAGCGAAAAATTTTTTCTGTCGAATCACAACATCTTGGATGACGAATTGAAAGCATGGCGTGAAAGGTTCGAACGATTGGAATTGTGCTCTTGGCACGGCAGGGAAGGGAGGACGTGTCGCGGATTTGGGAGAATCGGGCGGCTGACGGGGCAGAATCCCTGCCTGTCCCCTTGACAAAAAACGGCAGGGGTGTTATAATAGTAGCCATAGATCGAACTACCGAAAGGAACTTTCATACCATGGCCAAAATGTGGGCAGGCCGTACCGACGGCCACACCGATCAGATCGCAGACGATTTTAATTCCTCCATCCACTTTGACTCCCGTATGTACCGCCAGGATATTACGGGCAGTATGGCTCACGCTGCCATGCTGGCCGCTTGTCAGATCATCACCGAGGCTGAGGCGGATACCCTCATGACGGGCTTGGAGGGGATCCTCGCCGATATCGAGTCGGGAGCACTCCCCATCGACATGACCTGCGAGGACATCCATATGTTCGTGGAGCAGATACTCACCGAGCGTCTGGGAGACGTGGGCAAGAAGCTTCACACCGCCCGCAGCCGTAATGACCAGGTAGCCCTGGATATCCGTATGTACCTGCGGGACGAGATCGACGAGATCATCTCCCTCGTCCGCGACCTCATCGAGGCTCTGACGGATCAGGCCGAGGCGAACGCCGCCACCATTATGCCCGGCTACACCCATCTCCAGCGCGCCCAGCCCATCACCTTCGGCCACCATCTCATGGCTTATGCTATGATGCTCCTCCGCGATATTGACCGACTCAAGGATTGTAACCGCCGCATGAACCTCTCCCCCATCGGATGCTGCGCCCTGGCGGGTACGACCTACAACACCGACCGCCGCTTCGAGGCGCAGAAGCTGGGCTTCGACGGTATCGTCCTCAACTCTCTGGACGGCGTTTCTGACCGCGACTTCGCGGTGGAGTTCATGTCCGCCTGTGCCCTTATGATGATGCACCTCTCCCGTTTTTCGGAGGAGATCATTCTGTGGTCCAGCTGGGAGTTCAAGTTCATGGAGCTCTCCGACGCCTACACCACAGGCTCCTCCATCATGCCCCAGAAGAAGAACCCCGACATGGCCGAGCTGATTCGCGGCAAGACGGGCCGCGTCTACGGCGATCTCATCGCCCTGCTCACCACCCTCAAGGGCATTCCTCTGGCCTACAACAAGGATATGCAGGAGGACAAGGAGCGCATCTTTGACTGCGTGGACACCGTCAAGATGTGCCTGGCCGTCGCCGCCCCCATGGTGGCCACCATGAAGGCCATCCCCGAGAATATGGTGAAGGCCGCCCGGGGAGGCTTCATCAACGCCACCGACCTGGCCGACTACTTGGTGAAGAAGGGACTCCCCTTCCGCACCGCCTACAAGATCTCGGGTCAGATCGTGGCTCATTGTATTCGGAGCAGGGAGGTCCTGGAGACCCTGCCTCTGGAGACCTACCGTACCTTCTCCGACCTCTTTGAGGAGGATCTCTATGACGAGATCAGCCTCACTACCTGTGTGGAAAAGCGCATTTCCGAGGGCGGTACCTCGGTGGGATCGGTGAGAGAGCAGATTCGGTTCGTGCGGAAGGCACTGGAGGGGGACTGAGCCTGTCCGGATCCCGGTTGCGGGTCACGGGCTTGGAAATCAAGGCTATGCTTCCTTCCCGTGACGGCAAAGGTCGGAGAGGGGACAGTTCCCACAGCGGGGGGCTCGGGCGGCGCAAACGTCCCGTCCGAACTGGACGATGCGGTGACAGAAATCGCTTTGCTCGGCCTCGGGGATCAGGGGGGTCAGGATGCGCTCCACCTTCAGGGGTTCCTTGACCGCTTCGGGATAAAAGCCCAGCCGTCCGCATATGCGGATGCAATGGGTGTCGGTCACGACCCCGCCCTTTCCGTATATGTCTCCCAACAGCAGATTGGCGATCTTACGTCCCACTCCGGGGAGAGCCAACAGGGCGTCCATGTCGTCGGGAACGATGCCGCCGTGCTCATCAACCAGAATGCGGCAGGCTTCCTTGATGTTCTGCGCCTTGGTGCGGTAGAGCCCGCAGGGGCGGACGACGTCCTCAATCTCGGTGATGTCGCCCTCGGCCATGTCCCGGACGGTGGGGAACTTTGCAAACAGATCCTTGCAGACGATATTCACCCGTGCATCGGTGCACTGCGCCGAGAGCCGCCCCATGACCAGGAGCTTCCAGCTCTCCTGCAATAAGAATGCAGGCTCCCCGCCGTGCTGACCGCCCCATTCCAGGGCGCATACGACGTGGGGGTAGACAGCCTTGAGCCGTCGGATGATCTCATCCATACGAGCCGCTTCGGCGGCTTGTTTTTTTACGGTGCTTTGGGTAGCCATGGAAAACCTCCGTTGGTTGACGTGTCCTTACCGCCGCCCGAGCAGGAACCGTATGCCCCATATGGGCAGAGCGATCAGAAGCTGGAGCAGGGAAGCGACCAATACGATGACGAAAAAGGCGGTCATGTAAGCCGAAAACAGCGACAGCGCGGCCATGACTGCGGCCATAGCACCGTCACCCAACAGACCGCAAATGAGGGTCAGAAGAAGTAGGAGAATGCCGTAGAGGGGGAGCGCTGTAGCCGCACCTTTGATATCGGCAGGGGACAGGCTGACGTGCTGGGAGACCGACAGGATGACGAGCAGGGCAATGACCTGCCCCCACAGGGGGATCGTCCGTCCTTCCTCGGTCAGCTCGCGGAATATGTGAGGCAGCAGCTTGAGTCCCTCCAGGAACAGGGGGATCCCCCCCTCTCCCTGCGCCGCCATATGGGTTGCGGTGGCGGTGTAGTCGGAAAAGGAGGCGGGGAAGGCGACCCACAGAGCCAGGATTATGAACGCCAGACTGCTGAAAACGGGCCCGATACCGATGAAGAGGTTGCCCAGGACGTGGTAAGGATTCTTGCGGTGATAGGCGTGGGTGACAAATCCCAGATTCCCGTCGGGGGCGTTGGGCTGCCACAGGGACATGGCGGTGATCCTGTGCCCGAAGAGCAGGCACATGAGGGCGTGTCCCAGCTCGTGTACGGGGGTTCCCACGATGGAGGTTGCCAACACCACACCCCGCCCGAAGCCGCGACCCATCATAGAGACGAACAGACTGCGGCAGAGTGAAACCGCCAGACCGCAAATGCAAACAGCACCCAGGGTATACCACAGGGCACGGAGAAAGAACCAAACGTAAGGCATATCGTCACCTCCTTTTTTCAGGGTATGCATTACCTATATTATATATGAATCGGTCGCTTCTGTCAAGCCGTTTCCCGAACGAAAAAACCGTTTCGTCCGCTCTTCATGTGCAACTTGTCCCATGGAGAGCGGTATTTTTCTACGTTCCTGCTTCGCGGTTATCCTTGACATACTGCGGAAAGTATGTTATAATGAACGTATTCCATATATTGAGGAGGACTTTTTCATGCGCTCTCCCTTTACACGGCTGCTGGCAATCGTGCTGGCTGCTTTCATGCTTCTTCCCCTGGCCGCTTGCGGTACGGGAGACGAAACCGCCGATCCCAAGGAAACCGTTACCCATGCCCAGAGCGAGGCAGAGACTGAGGATCTGCGGTACACGTGCGATCTGCCCGCCGAGCTGGACTACAAGGGTGAGGAGATTAATTTCCTGTACGTCAAAAAAGCAGGACGCGACGACGAGCTCATCAGTGAGGAGCTTGGCAATGGTGTCATTTCCGACGCGGTCTACGAGCGGAATCTGAAGGTCGAGACTGAGTTGGGCGTTGAACTTGTTTTCAACGATTACGCGGACGATACCGCCGCGCAAAACGCCATCAATACGGCTGTCAAGGCCGGCGACCGCACCCTGGATATCTTCGTCATCGGTACCTATTGCGGCATCAGCCCCGCCATCTCGGGCTGCTACCTGAATCTCAGCAATCTGGAGTACATCGATCTTTCCAAGCATTACTGGTCTCAGGATTACAACAACATGGTGACCTTCACCTCCGAGAATAAGCAGTTCCTGGCTACCTCTCCCGCCGCCCTTTCCCTTTTCCGTCTCACCTATCTGACCATCTTCAACCGCGATCTTTTCGAGGAGCGAAAGATCCCCAGTCTGTATGATACCGTGGCCAACGGCGACTGGACGCTGGAGTATCAGCTCAGCCTGATCGAGGACACCTGGGTAGACACCGACGGCGACGGCAAGGAGAGCAAGGACGACTTCTACGGCTTCATCACGGGCACCTGCATCAGCGTGGATGCCTACTGTGTCGCATCGGATATTCATCTGGTTGTGCGCGACGAGGACGGCTACCTGGCCTACAACAACACCAAGCTGGACGCCATCGTTGAAATGGGCGAAAAGGTCAATGCCATCTACAATAACCAGGGAACCTACACCTTCCTGGGTCAGCCCCAGGACGATATCGGTCTGCATTACATCATCGAGAAGTTTGCCGAAGAGCAGGGATTGATGGCCACCACCCAGTTCCTTTCCATCGAGACCCATATCGGCTCCCTGGCCGAGTTCAACTACGGTATCGTGCCCATGCCGAAGCTCAACAAGCTTCAGCCCGATTACTACACCTACGTGCAGGATCAGGTCTCCGGCTTCGGTATCTCCTCCGCCATTGCCGACGAGGCGCGGCAGTCCATGCTGTCAGCTGTCATGGAGGCTATTGCCTACCACAGCAACGAGATCGTTCGTCCCGCATACTACGAGTCTGCCCTGTCCCTGCGTTTCATGCAGGATCCCCAGTCCAGAGATATTCTCGGCACCATGTTCGAGACCATCGCCTTTGACTACTGCTACGTCACGGGCGTGGGCAGTGTCCGCGAATCTCTCCGTAGCATTCTGCCCGGCAAGAAGCTGACCATCGCCTCCCGCGCCAAGTCCTGGGAAAAGACCATCAACAACCAGCTCAAGAAGGACAACGCCGCGCTGGATAAGCTACCCTGATCTCCCCCGACCGAGGGATCTGGCTTCCCGCAAAAAACCGAAAAAATCAAAATAAAAATTCGAAAAAGCCCTTGACAAACCGCTTCCTTTGTGGTATAATAGGCAAGCGGTTTGTGAAAGGGCTTCTGCGAGTGTAGTTCAATGGTAGAATCCCAGCCTTCCAAGCTGGTCGCGTGGGTTCGATTCCCATCACTCGCTCCATCTTTGTGCCTTTAGCTCAGTTGGATAGAGCAACTGCCTTCTAAGCAGTAGGTCGGGGGTTCGAATCCCTCAAGGCACGCCATGCCTTGTAAATCGCAATATGGTGGGTATAGCTCAGTTGGTTAGAGCGCCAGGTTGTGGCCCTGGAGGTCATGGGTTCGACTCCCACTACTCACCCCATAGAAACCCCCCTTGCACAAGCAAGGGGGTTTTTCAGTACAATTCGTTCCTGCGAAACGAGTGAAATGCACTTTGTGTGTGAAATAAAAATTTTTTGTGAATACCGAACCAAACGCCCCTGTTCGGACACTATATAAGTGAAAGCGCAGGGGGCTGCTCTCGGCGGTACATCCAACTGTTGAGTCAACTTCAACCAACGGTTTCTTGACATTTGAGACAATTTGAGATATACTGGTAGCACAGGGGGCGAGAGCTCCGCCCCCACCCCTGTTCATTCTGTTTCTGAAAGGATTTTGCGTACATGAAAAAGAAGATCAAGGACGGAAGCCTCTATTTCCGTCAAAAGGACATTCTGCGGCCCGTGGGTGCCGTGCTTCTCCCTGTGGGCCTACTGGTGCTCTATTTCGGGTATAGTTATATTTCCTATATCCTGGGTGCTCTGGCGGTTCCCGTCGGCCTTGTGCTGTTCATTGTGGGCGGTGCCAAGCACATATCCGATAACGACGTCGCCGAGCAGATGGATCATGCCATGCTGGACTATGACAAATCGGTCACCGAAATGGTGGGCTATGAGCGGGTCGTTCTCAAGCAGCCCGCGCCCTTTGAGATCTCGGCCTACAGCTTTGGCGGCGAGGCCGCGTACTTCAAAAGGGGTAAGAACGGCACGCCTGTCTCGGATCGCTATACCCGTACCCACGTATTCTACACGAAGGACTCCGTCATCCTGGTGGGGCGTTCGGTCTCCTTGACCGAGCTCAGCGAGGAAGACGGGGCGGGCATTACAGATTTTTCCCATCACCTGCCCCTGACCGCCATCACCTCCGCCGCGCTGGAGCAGTACGAAACGCCGGTTACCCTCACCAATACGGGAAAAGCCATAACCGTCAAGTGGTGTGAGCTGGTGCTGACGGGGGAGGAGGGCGAGCTGCTTCGCATTCCATGCCGTAACGACATGGACGTATCCAACTTCGTGGACGACGTCAACCGCCGTATCGAGCAGAAGGCTTGACGTGTTCATAAGGAAGGGCTATCCTTCCGTTTTCCTTCAAATAAAACCCGTTACCGATTGCTTTTCTTTCGGTAACGGGTTTTTATGTGCAGAGGAAATGCGGGAAAACAGGATCACTCGACTTTGGTGAAGAGATTATCCAGCCATCTCTGTGCACCGCGGGAGTTGGCTTTATAGTAAGCGGAGATGCTCTTGTCGTTGTTGTGGATCGCGAAGCAGGGAAGATAGACCAGGTTCCAGAGCTGACCGTTGCCGTCGCAGAAGGCAATGCCGGGGTCGTATACCACGGTGTTGTAGATGAGCTCCACCATATCGCGGTCATCGGGGGCCTCGGAGACGCGGAGCTGGAGCACCTCGTCGTAGTATTTCTCTTGGACCAGGGTCTTGGAGTAGTAGCCCATGAGCTCCAACACCTGTCCCACCATATCCTTGTTTTTCACGGTGCCGGGGATGACGACGTTATTGCCCCAGTTGACGTGGCTGTATTCGTCCTGATTGGTATCGTATTTGGGCATGGGGAGCATTCCCGGGGCAAATTCGGCCTCCAGGTATACGGTACCCAGCTTATCATGGGTAAAGTAGGCGTTCCCGTCCAGGAAATCCATGGCGATCGAAGGGTTGGAGCGGTTGCCAAAGCTCCAGAGGTAGGTGCTTTCGTCCTTGGACCAGGTATAGAGCTTGTCGTACATATCAATGAGGCGGTCGTTGTACAGGGAGAGCTCGAAGGTATCGCTTTCGTTGCGGGTGGCGACGTAGATATCACAGCCCTGCATGAAGGCTGAGCCGTTGGCATCCCACATGGCTGCAAAGCCATAGGTATCCCTGTTGTCCCGCCGCCCGTTACCGTCGTCCGCATACAGCCCCGAGGTCAGGGAGAAGAATTCGTCCAGGGTCCAATTCCCGTTGCGTACCATCTCGTAGGGAACGGTGCGGGAGGCCTCAGCCAGCTTATCCTTGTTGCAGTAGATCATGTTGATGGAATACTCACAGAGGTCGCCCAGGCCAATGAAGGCGTGGTCGTTGATGGAGAGTCGCTCCATGACCTCGGCGTTCCAGTAGGGCTGCTCCGGATCAAAGTCGGGCAGGGTATGGAAGTCCAGCGCATAGTTCCGGGTGATGAACTTGGTATAGCTGTAGTAGGGGTGGAGGATGCAGAGCTGGTAGACGTCATCGCCCGACATAATGGTAGGCTGAACGGCATCGAAGATTTCCCCGCCCGTGACGACCGAGGATATGTGCTCGTATTCCATCGTAATCCCCAGGTACTCCTCCACCAGGGTGTTCATTTCGTAGATGGTGTTATTGAGGACGTGGAGACTGCCCTGCTCGTTGCTCAAGGACTCGGCGTAGTACCAGGAGCCGGGGGCGTTGAAGCCGATCATGCGGAAGCCGGCGCCTTGGTAGTCGGTCTTGGCTACGTCGGGGAAGAAATCCGTATCCGCTTCAGTGACGGCATTCGTGTCGGTGTGAGCGGGATCATCCGGGTTTTCGGTATTGTCTCCGCAGGCGGCTAAGGGAAGGAGCATCAGGAGGGCCAGAGCGGCAGCGAGCCATTTCTTGAGCTTGGTCATATTGGTTCTCCTTGTTCTGAAAAATAAGCGGCATCCGGGAGGATGCCGCCTTCAGTATAGCATGAGTGGACAGATTTGTCAAGAAAAATCGATAGTTCTTTGATAAAATTGTGTAAAATACACGCCCGTCTTATCCGAACAGGGAGAAGAAGCGTTCCAAAACCCCCAAATGCTCCAAAAGGATCTTGCAACCCATCAGCACCAGAACGACTCCGCCCGCAAGCTCGGCCTTGGACTTGAACTTCGCTCCGAACAGATGCCCGACGTATACCCCCGCCGCCGACAGGGCAAAGGTGATGACCCCGATGAGGGTCACGGCGGGCAGGATCCTGACCTGTAGGAAGGCGAAGGTCACACCAACCGCCAGGGCATCGATGCTGGTGGCCACCGCCATGGGGAGCATGGCCTTGGGGCAGAAGGAGCAATCCACCTCTTCGGCCTTTCCGAAGGATTCCTTAATCATATTCGCACCGATGAGCCCCAGGAGCACAAAAGCGATCCAATGATCCACCTGCTCAATGTAGGCGCGAAAGCCTCGGGCGAGAAAATACCCCAGAACGGGCATGGCCGCCTGGAAGCCGCCGAAATACAGCCCCGTGATCACGGCGTGCTTGGGCTTGAGCTTGGGAGCGGAAAGCCCCTTGCAGACCGCAACCGCCATGGCGTCCATGGACAGGCCGACGGCCAGAATGAATAATTCAATCAATGACATGGGATCCTCCGATTTTGAAACGAGCGTGAGTCGGGCAGATATGGAAAATTCCCGAACAGTTACCGATATGACGGCAACGCTCTTGATTATACCACAGCCGATAAAATTTGTCAACCCTCGATCGGGACGGCCGGGGGGGAATAACGGCGATCCTTTCGGCATACAATGCAGAGAATCAATCGAATATAAGGGGGAAACATCATGAAGTACCGTATGTCGATTCAACGTCGCATGGCGAGTTTGGTCCTGACTGTAGTGGGGGTCCTGACTCTGGCCTGCTTGCCGACAGCCGCCGAGGGCATCCTGCCCATCTCCGAAACAACGGCGGAGACTCAGCCGTTGGGCAGTACCTCGGTGGGTCTGCCGCTGACCAACCGCGAAACGGCTCTTCCCGTATCCTACGGACTCCGCGTTTTGGCGGCGCGGGAGGAAATGGTCTTTTCGGGCCTTTGCGGAAATGAAATAGGCTTTACTGCCGAGGATATCCGACGAGCCATGAATCTGTCGGAGCTGAATTACGTCACCATCCGCGCGTTGCCGAGCCCCGGTGAAGGGACTCTGTTCGTGGGCTCGGTGGGGGCCGCTGAGGGGCAGGTCATTTCAGCGGGGAGCCTGTCGCTTTTGTCCTTTGCCTCCGCCAACGAGACCAAACCCTCGGAGGCCACCATGGAGATTTCAGTCAACGGAAGCGACTACGCCGTGACCTGCCGCCTCTGTATGCTGGATCGCCTCAACTACACCCCCACCGTTGCCCTTGCCCCCGCTATCTCCCTCAACATCGAGACCTACAAGGGCATTCCCACGGCGGGAACCGTTTCGGCCTATGATCCCGAGGGGGATGAGATTACCTACGAGATCGTGCGCTACGCTTCCCATGGCCTGGTCAGCCTCACTGACCGCCATACGGGAGCGTATGTGTACACGCCCGACCCCTCCTTTACGGGGCAGGACAGCTTCGACTACGTTGTCCGTGACCGCTACGGCAACTACAGCACCTCGGCCACCGTCAGCATTCGGGTATCCCCTCGTCCCGCTTCGGTGACCTACGCCGACATAGACGGGGAAGGGGACGCCGCCTCCATTCTGACGGTTTCAGAGCGGGGGCTCATGAACGGCACCCGTGTAGGGGGAGAGACCTACTTCAAGCCCGGCGAATCCATCTCCCGCCTGGAATTCCTGGTCACCGCCATGGAGGCCGCAGGGATGACCGTCGAAACCGTGGCAGGCTTGGGAGACCCCTCCTTTGCGGATGCCGCCTCCATCCCCGCCTCCCTGCGTCCTTTCGTCACCTACGCGGCGCAGAAGGGCTATATCAGCGGGAAGCTTTTGGACGGTAAGACCTATTTCAAGCCCGACGATCCCATATCCCGCGCCGAGGCCGCCGTGATCCTCTCCAACGTTATTGGCTACGCGGTGGAGGATACCGTCACCGCCTTTGCGGATGCGGCCGTTCTTCCCGCCTGGTCGGGGGAAGCGCTGACCTCCCTTCGCGCGCTGGGGATCCTCCAATGCCCCGACGGCAACGCCCACGCGGGAAAGACCATGACCCGCCGAGACACGGCGGCATGGCTGAACAGAACCATACAGCTCATGGGCGGATAGAAAAGGCAACGGGATATCTCACAGGGAAGAGAGATATCCCGCTTTTTTGTGTGCCGATATTGTCCTATTTGCCCACGGGTGCCAGCCCGATCTCAGCCTCCAGGCAGATCAGACCGTCAGGCCGCCGGGTGCGGATGAGGTAGCCCTCATTCTCGCCTTCCGTGGGCGCGCGGTACACCGTGAGAGCATCCCCGAAGGCGGCCTCCCGCAGGTAGGACAGGGAGAGAGAAGTCACCCATTTCCCATCCATGGAGGGAAGAAAATCGCAGATCATGTCGGGGTATCTTGTGTTGTTCATGTGGCGGTTGAAGTCCAGATCGCTGTAGACGATGGTGCGGCGGCCCGCCTCCTCCATCTCCAGAGTATTGGGGATGCGTACCCGTTTGGGCAGAGCCGACTCGTCGGGCAGCTCTCCGAAGGGGAAATCACGGCGGAAATCGGTGGTGCGGATCATTTTTTTCTCGTGCACGTCCACCAGCGCCCAGTGGGACACTGCCAGAGCCATCATTTCGTCTCCCTTGTATACCGCGAAGCAACGGATGAAATCGTAGCTCTTGTTGTCGATGCACCAGGTGCGGACCTCAATATCCTCATAAGCGTGGAGGGGAGAAAAGATTCGGATCATGATACGGGAGAGCAGAAAGCCCTTACCCTCGATGTGGTGTAGGTCATTCAGATCCATGCCGTACTCGCGGCATTGGAGGTTGGCGGTCTCCTGCATATAGACCAGCAGGGCGGAGGGGCGCAGGATCCCATCGCCGTCGGTGTCGTGCCATTTGGTGGTGTAATGATTGGAATAATACATGGTAAAACTCCGTTATGTGATTACTTTTTCTTGAATCGGTCAAGAGAGGATTTTTTGGTAGGCTGCTCGTTTGGGCTGTCGGTGCCGTCGTCTTTCACATAGTCGGCGGCGTTCAACCCGAACTGTTTGAAAACAGCCTCCCGCTCGGCTTTCAGCTTGGGATTGCGGAGATCCTCCCGCACCGAGTAGAGACGCGGCTGATCCCAGTAAGGGCGATTGGACTCCTCGCGGATGCAAGCCTCCAGCACAGGCACGCGAACGTCCATGCTGAAGCCGATCCCGCAATGGGACAAATCCCACTCGAACAGAGGCTTACCCAAGGGGAGCTTGCGGCAGAGCCGTCCGCATTGGAGGTAGAGAACCTTCTCGCGGCTGTCCTTGCTTTTGCCGTAATGGATGGGATAATCCTCCTCCTTAGGGGTGAGTGGCTTATTACCGATGATTTCAGCCTCGCCGTAATAGAAGTGATTGTCCATGATGAGCTGGGAGGGAAGCATGGGCAGTCCTGCCAGCTTTTCGATGTCGTTCAGCGGCTCCTTGGTCATGATGCGGTACACCGCCACCACTAAGGGCTTCCCGAAGAACACGTCCCAGAACTCGACCTTCTCTTTGCGGAGCCGATCGTAATTGAACAGGATGCGTCCGTATGCCCAATGACGGCGGTCGATGCGGTAACGGAAGAAGTCTCCCTCCCGGTATTTCTGATGCACGCGGGGACGGGCGGCAAAGGCGGCCACGTTGGCTATGTCATCCTCTGTCGTGTCGGCGCACCACTTGTCCAGCCACGCGAGAAATTCGGGCATGGTCTTGAGGGAGAGCTCGGGGCCCTCCGAGAAGGAATCGTAGTAGCCCTGCTGGGCGGTGTTGTTGCAGACGAAAATATGGTCCCGAAGCCACGAAAAGGACATGCCCACAGGCGTTCTTTTCTCCAGATTCGCCGCCGTGAGCTTGACGGGCTTGCCCTTGTCGGTTTTGGGCTGGATGAATTTTCCGTCCTCGGATAGGGTCTCTTGCAGAGAGGTTTCCTGATAGGACTCCTCGCTGACTCGGATCATCTTGCGGATGTGAATGCCGTCCACATAGGCGTAGGAGTCGTCCATGTCGTAGGGGCTGGGGATCAGTTGGATCAGCTCCCAATGCGGCTCCACGGGAGTCAGCCCCAGACAGGCGCGTTGGTGGTTGTTCAGTTCAAACAGGGGCTTGTCCATGGCGGCTCCTTTCGGCTTGATATTCGGTTGATTGTTCGCGGACAGATACAAAGATACGAAGATGCAAGACGACAAGAGGCATATCTTGTATCTTGTATCTCCGTATCTTGTCACACAATTACAGCGTATTGTCCGACCCCAGCACGTTTACGATCTTGTGCTTGACCATCTCCTTGATGGCGGTGCGGCCTGCGCCCAGATAGTCGCGGGGATCGAAGGCCGAGGGCTTCTCCGCGAGGGTGCGGCGGAGCGCGGCGGTCATGGCCATGCGGATATCCGAGTCGATGTTGATCTTGCAGACAGCCATGGAAGCGGCCTTGCGGAGCTGCTCCTCGGGGATGCCCACGGCGTCGGGCATCTGACCGCCGTACTTGTTGATCTCGGCCACGAACTCCTGGGGCACGGAGGACGCGCCGTGGAGCACGATGGGGAAGCCGGGGAGACGCTTGCCGATCTCCTCCAGGATGTCAAAGCGCAGAGGAGGGGGGACCAGGATGCCCTTCTCGTTGCGGGTGCACTGCTTGGCGGTGAACTTGTAGGCGCCGTGAGAAGTACCGATGGAGATAGCGAGGGAGTCCACCCCGGTGCGGGTGACGAAATCCTCCACCTCCTCGGGACGGGTGTAGGAGGAGTGCTCGGCCATCACGTCGTCCTCGACGCCGGCCAGCACGCCCAGCTCACCCTCGACCACGACACCGTGGGCGTGGGCATACTCCACCACCTTCTTGGTGAGAGCCACGTTGTCCTCGTAGCTGTGGTGAGAGCCGTCGATCATGACGGAGGAGAAGCCGCCGTCGATGCAGGACTTGCAGATCTCGAAGTCTGCACCGTGATCCAGGTGCAGAGCCAGATCAATGCCGCTGTCCTTGATAGCGGCCTGAGCCAGAGCCACCAGATACTCGTGCTTGGCGTACTTGCGGGCGCCTGCGGATACCTGGAGGATGACGGGAGACTTGACCTCACCGGCAGCCTCGGTGATGGCCTGGATGATCTCCATGTTGTTGATGTTGAAGGCGCCGATGGCGTAGCCGCCCTCGTAGGCCTTCTTGAACATTTCTTTGGTTGTAACGAGTGCCATATGGAAATGACCTTCCTTTCAATGCCCCGCGCCTTGGGCGGAGCGATATAGTTTCATAATCCATATTGTACCACAAATCCGCCGATAAATCAAGAGCCGTGGGAAAATTCACCGTTCACAAACGAAATTTCGGTAAAATCCCCATAAATGCGTTGACTTTTATAGCCTTTTGTGGTATACTTACTGTAATTGATTATTTCACTACCTAGCCTATGAAAGGAATCCGATACCATGAAAAAGACTACCCTCAAGAATTACGCCCGCCTGCTGGCCGAGTGCGGCATCGCTGTCAAAAAAGGCGACCCCGTCATCATCCAGGCATCTCTCGATCAGCCCGAGTTCGTGGCCATGTGCGTGGAGGCTTGTTACAAGAAGGGCGCGTCCCGCGTCACCGTGGAGTGGAGCTACCAGCCTCTGGCCAAGCTCCATTACCGCTACCGCACTCTCAAGTCCCTCTCCGCCGTAGACGACATCGAGCGGGCTAAGCTCCAGTACCGCCTGGACAAGAATCCCGCCATGCTCTACCTCATGTCCGACGACCCCGACGGTCTGAAGGGCATCAACCAGGAGAAGATGACCAAGGCCTCCCAGGCCCGTTTCCCCGTCATTAAGCCCTTCCGCGACGCCATGGACAACAAGTACAAGTGGTGCATCGCCGCCGTCCCCGGTGAGGCCTGGGCCAAGAAGGTCTTCCCCGGTGTCCGTGCATATACCGCCATGGAGAACCTCTGGAACGCTATCCTGTTCACCTCCCGCGTCATCGACAAGGCAGGGAACGACCTCGACCCCGTCGCCCAGTGGAAGGCCCACAACGAGAGCTTCCGCGCCCGCTGTGAGTATCTTAACAGCCTGCATATCAAGACCCTGGAATACAAGTCTGCCAATGGCACCGACTTGACTGTGGACATGATCCCCGAGGGCATCTTCTGCGGCGGCTCCGAGCATACGCTGGGCGGCGAGGAGTTCAACCCCAACATCCCTTCCGAGGAAATCTTCACCTCCCCCAAGGCAGGCAAGGCCGAGGGTCTGGTGGTAGCCTCCCTGCCCCTGTCCTACCGTGGTCAGCTCATCGAGAATTTCTCGGTGCGCTTCGAGGGCGGTAAGGTGGTGGAGGTCAAAGCCGAAAAGGGCGAGGAGCTTCTCCGTCAGATGGTTTCCATGGACGCAGGCGCCGCTATGCTGGGCGAGTGCGCCCTGGTGCCTTACACCTCCCCCATCCGCGAGAGCGGCATCACCTTCTACGAGACCCTCTTCGACGAGAACGCCGCCTGCCACTTGGCTCTGGGGCGCGGCTTTACCAACTGCGTGAGAGACTACGACAAGTATACGCTTGAAGAGCTTCACAAAATGGGCATCAACGAATCCATGATCCACGTGGACTTCATGATCGGCACCGAGGATCTGTCGGTCACTGCCATCACCGAGAGCGGGGAGAGAGTTGCCGTGTTTGCGGATGGAAACTGGGCATTCTGACTGCCTCCCCACGGAAATTTCCAAGGAGATATTTGGATATGAAAAGAATACTGATCACCGGAGCAAATAGCTTTATCGGTACGTCGTTTGAAACATATATCAAAAAGAATTACCCGGAGGATTACACCGTTGATACGGTAGATATGATTGACGGAACGTGGCGGGAAAAGGATTTTTCAGGATATGACAGCCTGTTGCACGTCGCCGGGATCGCGCATTCCGACAGCGGAAAGATCAGCGAAGAGAAGGAAAAGCTATATTACGCAGTCAATACCGATCTGACGGTAGAAACGGCAAGGAAAGCGAAAGCGGATGGTGTCGGTCAATTCATTTTTATGAGCAGTGCCATCGTGTATGGCGAAAGCGCACCGATTGGTAAGGTCAAGACCATTACTAAGGAAACGCCTGTTCATCCGGCTAACTGTTATGGCGACAGTAAGGTTCAGGCAGAAAATGGGCTTCGTCCTTTGGGGTGCGATTCCTTTAAGGTCGTGATCCTGCGTCCGCCTATGATCTACGGAAAGGGAAGCAAAGGTAATTATCCATTGCTGGCAAAGATCGCTCTCAAGACCCCTGTTTTTCCGTACGTCGAAAACCGTCGCTCCATGCTGTACATCGAACATCTGTGCGAATTCCTGCGCTTAATGATCGAACACAATGAGCAAGGGACCTTTTGGCCGCAGAACCGTGAATACAGCCAAACCGGAGAGCTTGTTCGGATGATCTCTGAGGCACACGGCAAAAAGATGCGGCTGGTCAAGGGCTTTGGTTGGGCACTCAAATGCATGAGCCACGTAACGGGTTTGGTGAATAAGGCGTTCGGAAGCTTGGTTTACGACCAGGCCTTGAGCGAATACGGAACGGAATATGCAAAATACTCCTTGGAAGAGAGCATAAGGGAGACCGAGAAAGAAACGCCGTGATACGAATTCCGTTATAAAACCTTTGAGCGAGAGCGATCGGTGTCCGAATGGCTCCTTTCGCTTCATAACGAGAGCCCGACGGGTCACAAACGATCCGTCGGGCTTGTTTTCTGTGTAGGCCTTGTCAGAGAGGAACCGACTCTCCCGCGGTCCCCTTGGGGACGGGGAACGTCTTGCAATTCGTGCCGTATTCCAGACAAATACACGCTGTATTCAAGGATCTTGCTCCGGGGCAGTCGTTTCCTCGGTGGCGAGTTGGTACAGGTAATACGCCCCGTCCTTGCCCAGAACCAGCAGGTGATCCTCCATATCCTTCACGCTGTACAGAATATAGGCGTGCTCGTGGGGAACGGTGGGGGTACCGTCGGGGGGCGTGACCTTGATGGTCTCGCCCTCCTCGGTGTCAGCAGGCAGGGTAGGCTCTTCGGTGGTCATGAGGGTGCCGTCGTCTTTGACCTGCCCCAATACCTTGTCAATGGGGTATTTCTTCTCGGTAAGTCCCTTCTTCCCAATGATCCCGATCAGCACGTAGGTATCATCCTCATAGAGCAGAAGCTCATGATTGCTGTCCTTTCCCCATTCGGCTACGTCCCGCCAGCCTCGGAAGGCGAGCAGGTACAGCCCCGCGATCAGAGCGAAGAGCAAGACAAAAGCGATCACCGCCCGCAAAAGAAAGAATGCGGGCTTTTGCTTGGGTTGCTTGGTTTGTTCCATAGGTTCTCCTTACCGGTGCGAGAGCAGACCCAGGGAATCCATCCAATGGATGACGTGGGAGGCGAAGCCGTGGTTACAGCTGGCCTGGGAGGCCACCAGCTCCCAGAGGGTGCCCGTGGTGTCAGCCATATAGGTGAAGTAGCCCTTGATGTTGTCGTAGAGCTCGTCCTTCAGGCCGAAGCGGTCCAGCAGATCCAGGCGCAGGTAGTTGCCGATGAAGGCGTTGGCGGGCCAGATCTCGGGGTAGAGGCCCTTCTCGGCGCGGGCGTAGCCGAAGTCGTGGACCAGAGTATTCCACAGCCAAGGATGGGTCTCGGGGGTGGCGGTGCCGCAGAAGAAGGCGTAGTACTGGCAGGACTCGGTGCGCTCACCCGACAGAACCAGCTTCCCGTCGCGGCGGTAGGCGTTGTCGCAGTAGAAGCCCGACTCGGTCATGGACAGCTCGTTGATGACGGCCTTGAGGGCGGCGGCCTTGGCGATGAGAGCCTCGTCGCTATACAGCTTGCCCAGACCCTCCAGCATGTAGGCGTAAAGCATATTGGAGGCGAAGGAGACGTCCTGGGTCAGCTCGTTGGACTTGGACCACTCCAGGAACACCCAGGATTCCAGGTTCTCCAGCAGGCCGTACTCGTTCTCGTACTTCTTGAAGAAGTCCATCAGCGCGTACATCTTGTCCTTGGCACCGTCCACGAACTCGCGGTCACCCGTGCGGGTAAAGTACTCGCAGAGCTCCACGGCGTACCACATGGCCCAGTTGGGAATGTAGGTCTTGTCGTAGTGATCCGCGGGGTAGCACATGGGGAGCATACCCTTGGGAATGAACTCAAAGGACTCGGGGAGGATGAAGCACTGGAGGAAGGCGCGCTCCAGCTGAGACTTGCCCGTCAGGGCGTACTCCACACGGGAGGTGAAGAAGCTGTCGCACAGCCAGCCCGCGCGCTCACGGGAGGGGCAGTCCATGTAGATGTCCACCGAGTTGGCGCGGTAGGTTTCCAGAGCGGCGTCGTAGATACGCTTCATGGTCTCGTCATTCCCTGCGAAGGAGGCGGTGATGGCCGAGGTGGGGAAGGCGATGTGGTGGAGGTACAGACCCCGAACCGTCATGGCAGTACCCTTGGCCATAATGCGGGCGTACTTCATGACGTGGGGCATGGCGCATTCCAGATGATACTTCCCGGCTTTGGCCATGACGGTGATGATGTTGGATAGACCCAGACGGAAGGGACGAACCTGACCGTCCAGCAGGATCTCGTCGAAGATGATGAACAGCTCGCCGTCGCCCCGGGCCTCCAGGTCGAACTCGTAGATGCCCGTGGTGTTGCAGGGGAACTCAATATCGGCATAGGTGTCAGCGGCCAGAGCGATGGTATTGGCGGTTTCGGTGACGTCCACCTGACCGTGGGGATCGCACTTGCCAACCTCGCGGTGGGAGGCGTATTCCAGCTCGTTTTCGCGGTAGGCCAGATAGTGCGGGCCGATGTCGCCGATCTCGCGGGAATTGTAATAGTGCTCCTTCTCAGAGTAAGAAAGCTGACCGCGATGGATGACCGAGACGGGGTAGACCGGCTCGTCCTCCTCCCCCATGGGGATATCGCGGCAGAGGAAATGGCCGGCCACGGCGGGCTCCACCTCCACGGGAGCGACGGCGGTGTTGGGGTTGATCTCGTAGTCAAAGGCACCCTCCGAGAGCTTGTAGGTCTCCACGAAGGTACGCTGGAAGGAGTAGCGCTGGACCTTCTGCACGCGCTCGGTGACGGGGTAGGCCTTGAAGCCGTCGGCACCCGTAGCGGCTACGATCTCCCCACCCACGGTGATCTCGGCACAGAGGAAGCCGGGCTGGTTG
Source organism: Clostridia bacterium (assembly GCA_017938885.1). GTDB lineage: Bacteria > Bacillota > Clostridia > Oscillospirales > CAG-272 > CAMEON01. The sequence continues at coordinate 4,960 of JAGBAS010000086.1, read as the reverse complement.
AGGTAGGAGAAGGCATTGACGTTGTAGGAGGCCACGCGCAGGGCGACGGTATTGACGTCCTTTGTCAGATACTTGGAAAGATCGTATTCATCCACGCGGAAGTAGCCGTGGCAGCAACGGGCGGGGCCGTGGGCGACGTAGGCGCCGTTGACGGTCAAAAGGAAGGAGCAGGACGCGGCGGCGACCAGCTTGACGGGCTGATTGGTGGCGGGGAGGGTGGCGACGAAGCAGACGGTGCGGTTCATCACCTTGGCAGTACCCTTCTCCCAGACGGGAGTGGCGGCGCGGAACGTGTAATCGTGGGTCAGCATGGTATGTCTCCTTTCGGTGATCGACGGTTTTGAACAGGCATAATCAGCCATTATCCGTATTATACCATGTTTTGCGCCGAAATGCAATAGATTTTTTCCGCTACGGTGCATTTATTCAAAAAAAGGCGGTTTGGGACCGCACGGGCTTGCCAAAAGGAAACACCCGCAACCGAATGGGTCACGGGTGTCTCGGGATCAGTCGATCGTCAGAGTGCCGAAATATTCGGGTCTGTGGAAGTCGGGTTTCTCGGTGCCCACAGGACTCCACATACCGTAGTGGACGACGGGGGTCTCATCGCCGCACTTGTAGAAGTTACCGCGAAAGGCGTAGCCCTTGCAAAAGGGAATGGAATCCACGCCCAGAATCCGGCACAGCAGAACCATGGGGATCTCAGCGGTCACCTGCCAATGTCCGTCGCAGACCTCGCCCTTTACGGGGAAGATCTCCCCGCCCGACAGGTCGGCGATGGGGGTGCGGGCGTGGCGGTCGGGGCCGATGCAGGACAGGAGGGTGCCGTTGGCATTCATCTCCATGTTGATATAGCGGCCGTCGCCCAGCCAGTCGCAGAAAAACTCCATGCAGGAGTCGGTGTATACGGGCTCGTTGTAGCTGCGGTACACGGCCTTGGGCTCCGCCTCGGCACAGGTCATACGAAGAATAAAGCCGAAGCCCTCCACGTATACCAGCTTGGCGGCGGTTTCGGGGGTGTGACCCTCCAGCCAAAGGAAGCTGTCAATGGAAGCGGCAGGGACGGCGTTCCAGTCCACGCTGTCCGCAGTCGTACCTGCGGGCAGGGTGACGATCCGATACTCGCGGTTTCCCATATCAGTCAAAGTAGCCCTGACGGTAGAGCAACTCGGCGATCAGCACGGCACCGCCGGCGGCACCGCGGAGGGTGTTGTGGGACAGGCCCACGAACTTGTAGTCGAAGTAGCTGTCCTCGCGGAGACGGCCGATGGTCACGCCCATACCGCCGTAGATGTCGCGGTCGAGAGCGGCCTGGGGACGGTTGTCCTCCTCAAAGTAGGTGACGAACTGGGCGGGCGCATGGGGCAGCTCCAGCTCCTGGGGCAGACCCTTGAAGTTTGCCCAAGCCTCCAGGATCTCCTCCTTGGTGGGCTTGTTCTCGAACTTCACGAACACAGCGGCGGTGTGGCCGTTGGTGACGGGAACGCGGATGCACTGGGTGGTGATGAGGGGAGCCTCGGCCTTGACGATGACGCCGTTCTCCACCTTACCCCAAACGCGCAGAGGCTCCTGCTCGGACTTCTCCTCCTCGCCGCCGATGTAGGGGATGACGTTGTCGATCATCTCGGGCCACTCCTTGAAGGTCTTGCCCGCGCCCGAAATGGCCTGGTAGGTGGTTGCCACCACCAGAGTGGGCTTGAACTTCATGAGAGGGGTCAGAGCGGGGACATAGGACTGGATGGAGCAGTTGGGCTTGACGGCGATGAAGCCGCGCTTGGTGCCAAGGCGTGCCTTCTGCGCCTCGATGACGGCCAGGTGCTCAGGGTTGATCTCGGGGATCACCATGGGGACGTCGGGGGTCCAGCGGTGAGCCGAGTTGTTGGAGACCACGGGGATCTCGGCGCGGGCGTACTTCTCCTCCAGAGCCTTGACCTCGTCCTTCTTCATATCCACGGCGCAGAACACGAAGGCGCACTTTTCCTTCATGGTCTCGATGTCGTTTTCGGCATCCACCACGATCATGTCCTTGTACTCCTCGGGCATGGGGATGTCCAGCTTCCAGCGGCTGCCCACGGCCTCGGCGTAGGTCTTGCCGGCGGAACGGGGAGAGGCGGCCAGGGCGGCGACCTCAAAGTAGGGGTGGTCGTGGAGCAGAGTCAGGAATCTCTGACCCACCATACCGGTGGCACCGACCACGCCGACCTTCATTTTGGCATTGTTCATTGTATCATACCTCGTTTCTTGAGATTGTATATAAATAGATATGGTACATTATATCACAATCAAGGCTGGAATGCAATAGGATAAAGCCATAAAGACAAGCCGCCAAAAGCGGATTTTTCTATTTCACTTGACAAATTTTCGTCCATGGTGTAACATAAGGGCATCCGTATGCGACTGTATGGGTGAGATCTCAAAGCAAAGGAGGCAAGGCCGTGCGCGACCCCATCAACCAATACGACAGCCCCGAGGCGGATATCCGAGCCGCCTCCGAGGACGGTACCGACCTGCGGGACAACCGGGATATCCGGATCATAGAGCAGCTTTTTGCCCGCTCCGAGGAGGGGCTGACCTTGTTACAGGCTCATTACGGGCGGCTCTGCCACCGCATCGCCCTGAACCTTTTGGGTAGCCGCGAGGACGCCGAGGAGTGTGTCAACGACACCTACCTGGCGGTCTGGAACACCATTCCCCCCAACCGCCCCGCATCCCTGATCGCTTACGTGGGCAAGGTCACACGCAACGTTGCGGTGAGCTATCTCCGCCGCCGTGAAGCTAAGGGACGAAGGTGCGGGGGAATGGTGCTGATCGACGAGCTGGCCGAATGCTTACCCGACGCCAACACCCCCGACCCCGCCGACGATCTGACCCTCCGCGAGGCATTGCAAAGCTTCTTTGACGGCCTCACCGAGGAGGATCGCGCCATCATGGTGCGCCGCTACTACGACGGTGAGCCCACCGAGTCCATCGCCGTAAGCCTGGGCTTGCGCCACGGTACGGTGCGGGTCCGCCTCCACCGCCTCCGTGAGAGACTGCGGGTACATTTGGAGGAACGGGGCGTAGGGCTGTAACCATCATACGGAAAGGAGACATTCCATGAAACGAAACCAGACCGAGAAAGCCGAGCGGCTCTTTACCGCCCTCGGGGATCTCGACCCCCAAACCGTCGCATCCGCTGCGGCGTATATTCCGAAATCCACCCGCAAGGGAAGCGGCCGCCGCATTCCGATTGCCATTCTGGCCGCCGCTCTTTGCCTCTGCCTCGTGACCCTGACCGTTTTTGCCGCCGTCCCCTCCCTACGGCGTATGCTCAACCTCCCCTTCCTCAGCGAGGGAGGCAGACAGGATACCGTCCCCGAGGGCTGGGTGGGGATCTATACAGCAGAGGATCTGGACAATATCCGAAATGACCTCGACGGTCAGTATATCCTGATGAAGGATTTGACGTTTTCCGAGGATGCCCCACACTTTTCTCCCATCGGCTCCGCAGACGATCCCTTCGTGGGGCGGTTTGACGGAAACGGGTACGTGATCCGAGGACTCAAGCTGAACGCAACCCAAGAGCTCCCTCCCGTCGTCGAGACTCAGTACCTCGTGGGAAAGGAGACCCGCACGGTTACGTATCACGATGCCAACGGGCTGGAGCCCATGTACGTCGGTCTCTTCGGCTTCTGCGGAGGGCATAACGAATTCCCCGGAACCAGCGACGTGTATCCCTATCTCCACGGCGACAAGCCCTATGAGGGAATGATCTCCAATCTGGGCTTGGAGAACGTGACCGTCACCGTTGCCGAGGGGGCCAACGTCTACGCGGGCATTCTGGCAGGCCATGCCTCCTACCTGGCGGGGTGCTATGTCAAGGATTGCTCGCTGACGGTTAACGGCTATACGCCGGCCGCCGAATACGGAACCGTGAATCTCTACGCGGGAGGATTGGCGGGACAGGCACAGCTGATGGATAGCTGCTACGCGCAGGCCGCCGATGTGACCCTCGGGGAAACCCATGAACTGTATATCACCCCCTACGACAGCTTTGCGGGTGCCTTGGCGGGAGATGCTTACACCGTTATTACCTCTTATGCTGAGGGCTGCTCGGTCGTCTCGGATGCACCCGAGGCTTCGGTGGGGGAGCTGTGGGGACATATCTGTCTTCTCCCCCGTCTCATGAACAGCAAGCAGTTCTTTACCGTGTACGAGAAATACTACCGCGCCACCCATGAAATGAGCGAAGATGAGCCTCTGCCCGAGGATTGGATATTTCCGAGCATTACCTCTCCCGATCACAACTGGGCAGATTTCTACTGCAAGAAATTCTACAGCTATTTCGTTCCCAAGGAATTGGGGATCCTCACGGAGTATATGGGCTTTGACTTTGACGATCTGAACCCTGCTCTCCTGATGGGCGAGTTCTCTCCCGACTATATCCTGTACGTCTACGATCCTGCCGTTACCATGAAGGAAACGGTCATGATGGAGACAGAGCTGACCGAAAAGCTGGGTGTGGAGACTCTTTCCGAGGCTATGACCTACGACAACTTCAAGATCGGCCCTCTCCACTGCTACACCCTCGATCCCGAAAAAACCTACAAGAGATCCGATTTCACCGAATTCGATTTCGGGAACATCTGGAAGATGAAGGACGGCCGCCCCGTCTTGCGCATCTTCGAGGATTAAGCCCTTTTTCGAGCCGTCACCCGAAGTGGCGGCTCTCGCTTTTTGTGAGGCTTGGTAGGGAAACGTGGGCGTTATGTTCAAATTTGGGTTTGTCGGTGGGTTTATCTGTGAGCCTTCCCCATGCGGTGCCATCCGCAAGCGGATGCGGGGGACCACCGCAGGTGGTGGATGAGGAGAGCGGGTTTGGTCTTTCATACGGGTGTATACGTAAAACCCTTGATACGCCAAGAGAAATTATACCCGATACCAAACCGTAATTCACTCTCCTCATCCACCGCTCCGCGGT
>JAGBAS010000085.1 GCA_017938885.1 Clostridia bacterium | reverse complement strand
CCCGTTGAGGCCGAGGAGATCAGCGTCCGAATACCAAAAAGTACCCGATCACCAACGCCCCCAGGACGATGCGGTACCAGCCGAAGGAGGCGAAGCTGTGCTTCTTGACGAAGTCCATGAGGAACTTGATGGCGGCGAGGGAGACCAGAAACGCAGACACACAGCCGACAGCCAGGATGCCCCACTCCAGAGTGGTGACGGTCACCCCCTCGGCGAAGAGCTTGACCACCTTCAATAGGCTCGCTCCCAGCATGGTGGGGATGGCCATGAAGAAGGAGAACTCGGCGGCGGCTCCGCGGGTACAGCCCAGGAGCATGGCACCCAGAATGGTGGAGCCTGAGCGGGAGGTGCCGGGGATCAGGGCCAGCATCTGGAAGGCACCGATGAGGAAGGCCAGCTTGTAGCTGATGGAGCCTACGTCGGTGACGGTGGCCTTATCGGCGGGCTTGAATTTTTCGATGAGGATGAAGAGGATGCCGTAGACCACCAGCGCCACGGCGACGGTGATGTAGTTGTACAGATGCTCGTCCAGCCAATCGTCCAGCAAAACACCCACCACGGCGGAGGGGATCACCGCCACGCAGACGCGGAACCACAGGCCCCAGGTGCTCTTCTTCTCCAAGGGGGACTTGGAGGGGGCAAAGGGATTCAGCTTGCGGAAGAACAGGACGATCACAGCCAGGATCGCGCCCAGCTGGATCACCACGTCGAACATCTCGGAGAAGGCGGGGGAGACCTCCAGGGGGCAAAGCTCGCCCAGAAGGATGAGGTGGCCCGTGGAGGACACGGGGAGCCACTCGGTGATGCCCTCCACGATGCCGTAGAGGAGGGCTTTCAGAAGCTCAAGGAAAACGGTCATAGGAATCTCCTTTCAGGATAAGGGTTCACTATATATGACGAGAATTTTTAGGGGAATCTTTCATGGAGGAGGAAAAAAGTTTGGGGATTTCAAATTTGGGTTTGTCGGGCTGTTGGTTTGTGCTGACCCTTGGGCATTGCCCTCTCACCCGCCTGCGGCGGGAGCTCCCCCAGAGGGGGAGCCTTTCGTGCCATATTTTTGAGCTTATCTTATCCGACAAGGCTAATAGGCTCCCCCTTTGGGGGAGCTCCGCGAAGCGGTGAGAGGGCAAATAGCGCGGGCAAGCCACAAACACACCGTTTTAAACAGACCGATAAACCGCAATATGAAGCTGATGACCTTACACGCGATCTCCCGTACCGTACATATCCCGTTTCGTCCCCACTCTCATAATATCCCCCGGGGTGACCTCAAAGGGGATACGCGCCCAGAAGATCATCTGGGGATGGGGGATATTGGCGCGGATACACCCATCGGTGTCGTACAGCTCGCCTACGTAGAAGAACCGTCCCGTCTTGCCGGGGGAGATGATCTCGGCGGGGTCGGCGGCGCGGACCTTGTTCTTTTCCATGAAGCGGTAGAGGCGGCCATCGGGGGTCTCATAGGCGACCTTCATGTCCAGGATGGCCCGGAGCTCTGCTTGTGCCTCGGGGGAGTCTGTCTCCAGGGCGGTGCCGTAGTAGGCCTTCTCGCCGATGTAGTGGCCGCCCTGCACCAGTTGGCTTTCCTTCATGGGATCGTCCAAATAGAAGCCCGTGGCGTACTCGCGGTGGGAGACGCTGTCCAGCTCCCGCATCCAGGCGGGGTCGAATCGGTAATTCGCGGGATCCTTTTCGTAGGCGTCCATAGCCATGCGGTAGGTGTTGGTGACCACGGCGGTGTAGTAGGCGGATTTCATGCGGCCCTCGATCTTGAAGGAGTCGATGCCGCTCTCCATGAGCTCGGGGATGTGCTCGATCATGCACATATCGCGGGAGGACATGAAGAAGGTGCCCAGCTCGGTCTGCTCCACGGGGATGGGAAAGTGGGGGCGCTTCTCCTCGTAGATGGTGTAGTTCCAGCGGCAGGGCTGGGAGCAGGTGCCGCGGTTGCCGTCGCGGCCGTCGGTCATGACGTTGGCCAGGAGACAGCGGCCGCTGTAGGACACGCACATGGAGCCGTGGATGAAGGCCTCCAGCTCGATATCCCGGGGCAGGGCCTCCTTGATGGCCTTGATCTCGTGGAACTGGAGCTCGCGAGCCAGCACCAGACGGCGGGCGCCCATGCGGGCGTAGGCGCAGGCGGCGGCGGGGGAGATGATGCTGGCCTGGGTGGAGATGTGGATCTCCATGTCAGGAAGCATCTCCTGTACCGTGGCCATGACACCCAGATCGGCTACGATGAAGGCGTCCAGCTGACAGCCGCGGAGGTCGTCGAGAAATTTGTAGAGGTAGGGATATTCGTGGGTGCGGGGCATGGTGTTGAGGGTCAGGTAGACCTTTTTCCCCATGCTGTGGGCAAGATCGACGGCCTCATAGAGCTGAGGGATCGTGAAATTACCCGCCTGGGAACGCATACCGAATTGCTGACCCGCCAGGTAAACGGCGTCGGCACCGTAGGCAAGGGCGGCACGGAGCTTTTCGGGATTGCCGGCGGGGGAGAGAAGCTCGGGCATATGGTTTTCTCCTGTTATGGATGGATTTTTGGACATACATAATTATTATACATCTTTTTGCCGGATTTGTCAACTGTATTTCGGGGGCCGAGGCAGGATTATACCGGCAACCAACGGTTGCTTGACATTTCGGGCAACGTCCTGTAGTATAGTGTCATACTCCTACATCATATTGGAAAGGAACCCGATTATGCATGCCATTTACGTGGAAAATTATGAATCCGAGCCCTTTATGACAGCCTTCAAGACCTATTTCGGTGAGATCAGCGGCCGTGAGCGGAATTGGCCGCTGCTGTTCCGTCAGATGAATGCGGAAAGGGAGGTCACCAGAGCCGTCCTGCTACAGGACGGAGGTACGGCGGTTGGCTTTGTCCTGTTCTGCCCCCTTCATCTCTCCTGTCCGTTCTTTACCGAAACGTACGGCTATATCCGCGAGCTTTGGGTGGCTTCGGAGTACCGCCGCCAGGGAAACGGAAGGCTGCTTTTGGCCTTGGCCGAGCAGGATCTCTCCAACCGAAAAATTGCCCGGGTCCTGCTCAAGGCAGATCCGCGGGCAACGGGATTTTACGAAAAGCAGGGGTACACCGTAAGTGACACCGCCGTCTCCGAGGAGGGGGTCATGTATACCAAGCACATCTCACGGTGACCCAAGCACATAGGCCCCCGCCGGGCAAGCATGACAAAAGGATGGAACCGTCCATCCCTTTGCCGTTTTTTGATTCAGAACATCATCCGTTCCATATACTCGCTGACGAACACGGGATTGGTTGCCAGCTCCACGATCCTCGTCTCCTTGGCCAAGTCTTCGCAGACAGGGCGCAGATCGGCTCGGAGCAGGAGCATGGCGGCTCCCGTCAGGGCGGCATTACCCAGCACCGTCACGCGGTCGGTCAGCTCCTCGGGGAGAAGCCCGATCTTCCCCGCATTCTTCACGTCCAGATAACTGCCAAAGCCCCCCGCGATGCAGAGGGTTGAAACCCCGTCACAATCCAATTTGGCGGTGTGGATGAGGGTACGCATCCCCGCATGGATGGCACTCTTGGCCAGCTGTACGGCACGGATATCCTCTTGGGTGACCGTCACTGGCTCGGAGATCACTACAGGGTCATCCTCCAGGTAGCCGGTCTCGTCCAATGCTTCGGTGTCCAGAAGGGCGGCCACGGCATCCACCAGACCGCTTCCGCAAAGGCCGACGGGATTCACTTCTCCGATGACGTGGGCTTGCATCTCCCCCTCCGACACCCACACGCGGTCAATCGCCCCCGTCCGTCCGCCCATGCCCATGGAGATACCCGCGCCCTCAAAGGCGGGGCCTGCGGCAGTAGAGCAGGCGTAGAGGGTGTTTCCGTGCCACAGAACCATCTCCCCGTTGGTGCCGATGTCGCAGAGCAGGGCGGTGGCGGCGTTCTCCATCAAATCGGAGGCCAGGATAGCGGTAACGGTATCCGCGCCGATAAAAGCGGCGATGCAGGGGGGGAGGTAGACAGCGGCATCCGGAGGCAGGACGGTCAGCCCCAGTTCACGGGCGGTCAGCATCTCGCCGAACAGCCGCTCAGCGGCAAAGGGTGCATGGGTCAGGGGCTCCACGTCGGTTTCGGTCAAGAGATGGAGCATGACGGTGTTGCCCGTGATGACCGCCGCGCCGATATCGGACGGCTTCACCTGTGCGGCATCTGCCAGCTCGGAGAGCATGGCGTCCAAGGCACGGCGGGTGAGCTGTGCGATCTTCCCGGCGATTCCGCCGGCGATTTCGCCGGCGTTCCCCGCCATGGCGGCCTCCATGCGGGAGATCACGTCGGCTCCCCAAGCGGATTGAGGATTCAAGCGGGAGGTCTCCGCGAGAAGCTTCCCTGCCCCGTCGTAAAGACGAGCCGCCAGCGTAGTGGTACCGATGTCGATAGCGGCACCGCAGACGGTGAAGGCGGGAGACAGCGCGGCATCCGCCATGGAGGCGGGAAACGCACCGTGGGTCACGATCTGTCCCCTTCCCTGCTCGGCCGTCGTGACGGTACAATCCCCCAAAGCCGATGCACGGCAGGCCAAACGGATACCGTTTGCCAGCTCGTCAGAGGTCAGCACCCGCCTTTCATCCTCGGTGGGGGCGGAGACCGCACCCGTAACGGTCACGCGGCACTTTCCGCACTTTCCGTGACCGCCGCAGGGCATATGGCCGTGGCCATGGGACTGCATGAGATCCCCCAAGAACGTCCCCGCAGGGCAGGTGTGAGGGATACCGTTCAGGGTCACGGTTATTTGCTTGATTTCCATAATGACTCCTTACAGATCGAACAGCACCGCCCCAAAATAGGTCACGGTATCCTTCCCGTTGATGTACTTCATCCCCGCGACGGGGGCCAGCTTCGATACGTTGACGCCGTAGGTCTCCAGGGAAGCCACAGCCAGGTCGGGATGGCGGCAGGGCTCACCCGTCCGCTTTCCGCAGACCTCACACATACGGCACCCGCCCGCACCCAGATGGAGGACACGGGATAGGTTCTCGGCATTCAGTTCGTGGCGAAGCTCCACCATGAGGCGGTTGTGCGCCACCCCTGCGTCCATCATGCCCTCAAAATCGTAGCTGTCCTCCAGCTCGGAAACGGTCTGGTAGACCAGCGCGTAGGAATAGGTCTTGAGGGCGGCCATGAGGTCGTGGATGTCCCCCGCGTCGGGGGGACACATCCAGTTTCTTCCATAATTGCCGCAGACGTTAGCGGCACACATATCCCGGAAGGAGGCGTCGGTCTCGATGCTCTCCACAGGGATCACGGAGGCGCGGAAGGCCCCCTTAGACAGTGCCAGAGATGACAAACGTTCAAACAGCTCCTTGTTTTCCATAGGGATCCTCCTTTCCTTAATACAGCGCGCGGTACAGCGTCAGCAGAGCATTCTCGTCGAGAGCGGTGTCCGCCAGAACCAGCATATCCTCGGTACGGGAAACCGTCCTGCCGCAATTCTCCAGCGCGGCGGTAACGTCTACGTAAGCCACGCCGTAGTGGTTATAGGTCTTATCGCCGTCGGAGGCCAGTCCCACAGACTTGGCGAACTCAAGAGGCAGGTACAAATGCTCCTCATCGCCAAAGAAGGTGGCCTTGGTGGTGGACTCGTCCAGACGAACCATCTCACCGTTCACAAACGCGTAGTAGGAGCCCGCCTTGAGCACCACCATATCGGCGGTCAGGATCTTGGGCATTGTCTGCTCGGTTTCGACAGCGGTGTAGCGGTAATTGAAGCGGTCGTTGGGGGCGGTGTCGCCCAGGTCGATGAACTGCATGATGTCGCCGCTGTCCACCGAATTGTCTGCCCACTTGAAATCAAAGGTGTCCCCAAGCCCCAGTGCCTTGGCGTCCAGCTTGATGACCATGTAGTTGCCGTTGACCTTGTAGTCAGCGCGGCCCACCTCGGTCATATCCCACTTGCCGTCGGCGAACTTCATAATGGAGCAGGTCTCGCCGTTACGGTCGCGGTTGACGACGTAGTCGTAGCCATACCAGCCGGTCTCCTGCTTGGCATCCGCGTTGATGTACAGATTCATCCAGTTGGTTCCCTCGGGGGCGGTGATATCGGTGGCGCATTCGATGTAGAACCAGAGATCATCCCCATAGCGGGAGACCTTGGCGGTGACCAGATCGTTACGGCCGGTATCGTTTGTGTAGTGGAGCTGACCCACATAGGACATATGATCGCGGTGTGCGGTATCCCCTGCGTAGTCACGGTACTCGGGGCCTACGATATCCCACTGGGATTGCACGCCGTTCAGATCGATAGGTCTCTGACCGAAGGCGGCCAGAGGGGCGCGGCTCCCCTTATAGTCGCGGATATTCTGCACCATCTGGTAGTAGTAATTATCGTTGAACAGCCCCTTTACGGGCTCGATGTCACGGGAATACTCGGGGCTGAAGGCATCCACGTAGTAGTGGCGGGTCCACTTGTTGTCGTCGGTAACGATGTAGGAGTTGGCGATGGTCTGACCGATGGCGGCGCCTGCCTCCCAGCGGCCTGCCCACCATTCGTTCCAGCCCGTCAGCATGATGAGACCCGGATCCTGCTCAATGGCATGGTCGAACTGCTCTTCAAAGGCGATGCCCTTGCCCGAGGTGGATTCCACCAACGAAAAGCTGAAGTCCTCCAAGCCCTTACCGGCGGGCTGACCGCCGTTGTTATAGGAGTAGCTGCGGCCTGCGTTGGTGCCGTAAGAACCGTTGACCCAGAAGCCGCACATGACGATCATTTGCTCCACGTCGCCCTCGGGGGACTTACCTGCGCTCTGGGGGTACATATCCGCCCAAGGCCAGCAGTTGCGGCCTCTCTGGGAGCGGTACCATACACCCGATTCGCCCTTGGTGTAGGCCCAGCTCTGGCGGTAGGTGAAGAATTCCTGCATCTCCTCGGGCAGCTTGGTGTAAAGTGTCTTGGGCATCAGCACCAGGGGCTTGCCCTCATACTTGAACCACAGATCCTCGTAGCGGCCTACCGAATACAGGTTGTTCCAGATCTCCGTGAGAGAGGACAGGGCATTCTCATCGGAATTGCCGCAATGGAACATGACCTGCGGGGTGTCATAGCCCTCAGCCCGCATCTTTGACCAGACCTTGAACACAGCCTCGTAATTCTGCTGATAGGTCAGACCATTGGTTGCATCAATGAAAATAAAATCCACCCCGGCGGCCGTCAGCTGCATGGCGTGCTTGCGAATGACCCACTCATCATTGGACTGATAATACCCAAAATACGGCTCAGCCCAATAGTGGGCAAAACCCAGAGGTCCCGATTGGATCATTTGGATGAGCGCGTCAGCACCGCCCTCCCGGAAAGCTTTGGTGTGATCCATAATGGGCTGAGACGAGGTGCCGTCGTGCCACAGGAAGTAGAAAATACCCACCTTTTTATCAGAGGCGGCCTTGTCCACATAGCCGCTGACACGGCCTTCGTCATCCACGTTGATCCAGGTGTCCGACAGAATATCCTTAGAATTCATCATATTCGCATCCTTTGCCGTAAACTTTTTTTGATACATACCCGTTGCTTGGAAGTCCTTCACGATGGACTGACCGGGGGCAATGTGAGCCCAGAACTGAAAGTAACCGTTCTTGGGGGAGGACGTAAGCTTGTCGCTGACCGACGGGGAATCCGCGCCGGGCTGATACAGGTTGACATAACCGTTTTCCAGCTTGACCACAGCGAAAGTCACTCGCTCTCCGCTGTCGTTATCGCAGGACAGCGTGATGATATCCGCTTCCATATCGTCCTCAATATAGAGCATACGGCCCTTGGAAAGATCACACCCCTTCTCCTGAATGGTCATGTAGGTCACACCGGGCCATTCTCCTGTACGCAAACCCACATCATCCTTGCGCAGGGTCAGCCATATGCCCGAATTGGCGTTGGCGCCTACGCCGTTTCTGCCCGTTCGCAGACCGATGAACATACAGATCCAGGGAGCATCCTTGCGGGCAGGAAGCTGTACGTAGGCTTGATAAGTAGCCTTCCCCGATTCAAAATACTGCGCCATCTCCAGGCTGCGCACGCCGTCCTCGGGGAAGGTAGCGGTGGCTCCCTCGCACTTAACGCCGCCGGAGGTCACGAAGTTGGGGTTGCTTGCATCAAAGATATATGTGACTTCGGTTGGACCGTAGTCCTCCCCCTCCTCGCCCACAGTACCCGACACAGAAAGCTCGGTCACGTCGGCTCCCGCAGTTGGCTCCCAGGTGCTCCAATCGAAGGGGAGCTCGGTTTCGGGGGGAGTGGCCTCAGCGGTGGTGTCTCCCCCGGCAGGAGGAGGAGTTTCCCCGTCCGTGCCGTCGGGGGGCGCGGTCGGGGTGGTACAAGCGGCAAAGCTGCCCAGCATGAGGGCTGCCAGCAGGAAAGAAAGGATCTGCTTTTTCATGGTAATACCTCCGTTTTCAAAGTGGGAAGCTGGAGCTTATCGGTAGAATTCCTCTACGGCGGCAAAAAACGCGTCGAGATTCTCCCAAGGAGTCGCAGGGGGAATATCACAGCCCGAGGAGATAACGAAATTGGGGTAAGAGCAACACCTGTTCATCACGTCCAAGGTTGCCGCCTTGACAGTGTCGGGAGTCCCCTGGCGAAGCACGCCTGCGGGATCCACGTTGCCCATGACCACGGTGTCGGCGGGCATCCTCTGCATCATGTCGGCCATGTCGATCGAGTTACCGAAGTGGTAGGCGTCAGCTCCCGTGGAAAGGATAGACTCGGTCATACGCAGAACGTTGTCTCCGCAATTGTGGTAGACCACGATGAACTGCTCGTCCTGTACCGCCTCCACGATCTGCTTGACGTAGGGCGAGGAGAACTCCTCCTCCAGGGCAGGGGAGAGCAGACCCGACACAGGCTCGGCCATCATGATGCCGTCCGCCCCGGCGGCCTTGTAGGCCTTGGCGTACTCAATGAGGAAGGCGGTGCACTTTTCCAGCACGGTATGCACCATATCGGGCTCGTCGTAGCAGTCCATCATGATCTCAGTAACGTCCAGGAGACGGGCAGCCAGGGAGAAGGGACCGATGATCCCCGCCAGCACGGGGCGGTCGGTGATGATCTCTACGGCCTTGCGGATGGACTCCACGTAGAGCCCCGAGCGGGCGGTACCCACGGCGGGGACCTCCAGGGCGTCGGCTTCGTCCTCGTCGTTGACCAGGCGGCCCACCACGGTGGGGACCTCGTCATCCGACACGCGGACGGCGGCTCCGAAGCATTCGGCCTCCACCGACAGGTCCATGAGGGAGACGGCGGCGGCGGCGTTCACTCTCTCGGCCACCAGCTTCATGCCCCGCGCCTGGCGGTCGCTGTCCGAGATCAGCTCGCGGACGGTGATCCCAAGCAGGGACACCGAGGGGAAGGAGAGGATAGGGAGGGCAGTTTTTTTGTCCGACGCGATCATGTCAGACAGCCATTGTTTCATATTGCGGTTCATGGGGTACTCCTTTTCGGTGAATTGCTTGTAGGTAGGTTGGAATTTCAAATTGGGGTTTATCGCTGAGCATAGCTCAGCAGACAGATACAAGATACGCGCCGAGCAAGCTCGGCCGATACAAGATACAGGATATAGAAACGGGAGTCATCGTAAGGTTTTTTACATATCTTGTATCTTGTATCTTGTAACTTGTATCTCACCGATAAACTACAATTTGACTGTCAATATTTTCCCAGCTTATGCGCCAGCTCGGAGATGATTTTCATGTTTTCAAAGGAAACCGAATTGGGAATGGAGTGATCCGAGGCGAAGATATAGCCGCCGCCCTCCTTCAAAAGAGGAATGATGCGCTCCATTTCGGTGGTCACGAGGTCGATCTTATCCCAGAGCTGGGCGTTGATACCACCGTGGAAGGCAAGCCTATTGCCAAAGGTCTTTTTGAGATAGACGGGATCCATCCCCGCCTTGATCTCCAGGGGGTTGAGGCAGTCGATGCCGATCTCCACCAGATCAGGCACCAGGGGCTGAATGAAGCCGCAGGAGTGGAGCTCAACCACCATGCTGTGATCGTGCGCCCAATCGACGGCCCGCTTGTGATAGGGCTTGAGGAGCTCGCGGTACATGGCGGGGGAGAAGAAGGTGGAGCCCTTGTAGCCCATGTCGTCGGGCCAATGGACCGAATCAAAGCGGTAGCCCGCCTCCCAAATGCGGTTGAACAGCTCGATATCCAGAGACAGGTAGGTGTCGAACATATCCTGCACCCACTCGGGGTCCTCGTACATGGCGCAGAGGACGGTTTCGGTACCCGCCATATGGGAATGGGTCACGTCAAAGCCGAACCAGAAGCCCATGCGCAGGAATTCACCGTTTGCCCGCCATCCGTCGTAGTTCTGCTTCAGAAGCTCCCACGGGATACGGGTATCCAGCTCCTTCCACATCCGCTCCTTGGCCTCCTCCCAGCGGACAGGGTCGCTGTAGTAGCTGTCCAGCACCTCGGGGGTAGAGTCCAGCTCGTTGAAGACCCGCAAGGTCTGCCCCCAGCCCGTGGTGATGATGGAATAGCGGTCGGTCTTCTCGATCACACGGCTCTCAAAGCGAGGGGAATTGTCCACCCCGACATTGATGACGCGGTCATAGCCGAAATAGTCCTCCCAGGCCACGCTCTCGGGGAGTCCTTCCCTTCTCCAGCGGGCAACGGTGCCCGCCCAGGCGGAATCCACCAGGGGGATACGGTCGGCTTCTTGATGATGAATGGCACGGAGGATGCGCTCGCGGGTAGTCATGGGGGTCATGGGTGCCTCCTTTCCGGCAGATCAATCCTTACCATAGTATTCGTCCATCACGTCGCTGACGGTCTCAGCCCAGACGATCAGATTCCTCGGCTTACGGGATACTGTCGTAATGTCCTTCAGCACGTAATCCATGGGACAGCCATACTTTTGCATGGCCTTTACCGTCTCCTCAGCCTCGCGGCGGATGAGGGCGGGGTCGGTCTCGTGGGCCACGTGGGAGGGGTTGGGCTTGCGGGCGGCCACGTAGTCCCCGCGGATTTGCTCGGCGCACCGCTCGGGATTCGCCCAGGGGGACACCCCGATCTTGCGGAGGTTGGGAATGGTTTTCAGCAGCTCGATGCGGTCGTCCAACGGCTCACAGCAGCCGTAGTAGGTGTAGCCAAAGCGGGAGGCCAGGGGCAGGATGTAGTCCAGCTCGAACTCCTTGAACATGGCGGGGGATACGCTGGAGAAGGACTGGGCCATACCGCGGTACCAGGTGGCCTTCAAGCCGTCCTCCGCCAGCCCCGACACGGCGGCGGGGGTGCAGTGGAGGTTCTGGGTATGGGGATCCACGCGGAGGTTGGCCTCGATGAAGTCCAGCTGGGCGGTGGTACGGGCCACCATCTTCTCCATAATGGCATGGAGGTACTCGGGGCGATCGTACATATCCTCAAAGATGGGCTCCACGCCGCGCAGGCGGGTCAGTACGTCCCAGAAGGCGGAATAGATATAATCCACCCCCGCCAGACGTACGGGCATGGTATCCCCGAAGAGGTCGGTGAAGTAGGCCATATGAGCCTCGTCGTTCTCGGGGTGAGCCCTGAGCACGGGTGGGTTGATCTTTTCCAGGCAAGACTCGTCGGCCATGACGTCGGCGTAGCCGATGCCCTTGCCGTGGGCGCGGGTCTCGTCAGCCGAGATCCCTAAGGGGTTCATGGAATAACTCATGCGCACCGTCCACTCGGCGGGCATGATGAGGTCGGCCTTAAAATACTTCTTCTGGTACAGGGCGCGGCGCAGAACCGTTTCGGCATGACGGGCGAGGCCGTGCTCACAGTGTAGCTCCAGCTCGTCGCAATGAAGCTCATGCCACGGGATCTCGTCGATGAGCACGGGCGGACGGACCACCTGTAAGTCGTTGGTGTCCTTCATGCGCTTGTTGGCCTTGATCTGCTTTTCGGAGGTGGCCAGCTCCATGTAGCGCTTGGCCAGATCACGGATAATTTGCCTATCTTGCATGGGAGCCTCCTTTGATTTGGTTGTGATTAAGCCATTGGAAAACGTTCAAATTGGGGTTTGGCGGCCAGGGCACTGCATGCCGAGCAAGCTCGGCGGGACCCGCTTAAGGGACTTTTGAAAAAGTCCCTTAAGAATCCCCAAAACTTTTAAATAATAATCTTATTTATCAATGCTTTTTCAAAGTTTTTGGAGTT
>JAGBAS010000084.1 GCA_017938885.1 Clostridia bacterium | reverse complement strand
GGTTTTTATATGGAGGAAAGCAGATCATTTCCCTTCGGGAAATGTCCATTTATCGGCTACTCATCCACCGCTTCGCGGTCCCCCTTCCCTCACAAGGGAAGGCTCACGAGGAAACCCAACAGACCGATAACCCCCAATTTACTGCTTTTTCGTCTCGCCTTCCATGGCGGTTTTACGGTCATAGTAAGCCTCCACCCGCCCCTGCCACACAGCGGCGGTGTCGCTCTCTCCCCGTCGGTCGGGGATGGCGTGGTCCATTGCGAGGATCTCACCGAAATAGCGGGTGAGCTTTTCCGCGCCGTAGACGTTGAGGTGGGCGCCGCCGTCGTAGGTGTCGGCGGCCATATCCAGGCCTATCTCGGCGGACTTGGGGATCAGATTATAGTAGGCCAATCCGTAGGTCTTTGCATAGTCGCTGATCTGGGCATCCCATTCGTCGTACCAATGGTACCGCCAGAAGTTGGTGGGGGCCTTGACCAGGATCAGCTCGATCCCCTTTTCGGCGCAGAGGGTACGCATTTTGTCCAGATAGGCCATGGCTGTGGCGGGGAGGGTGTAGTCGATGAGCTGCTCGGGGGTGTAGTCGGCCTGGGTGTCGGCGGGGACGATCCCTGTCTGCATGAGGTAGCCGCTGTCGGAAACGGCCGGCTTATCCTGCCAGGCGTAGGTGAAGTCCTCGGAGGTCAGCTCGCTCCATCGGCTGTGGTAGCGGAAGAAGGGGAAGAGGTAGGTGAGGAAGTCCTCTTCCTCGGTCATGGACGCGCGGATGGCCTCGGCCTTGACGCTTGACCACTCCATGCCGTCCAAGGCCATGCGGTTGTAGGCCTCCTTTTGCGGCTCGCCGTACTTCAGGGCGTAGACGTTGAAGACCACCGCCTTGGGGGTCTCGTAGCGGAGGGCGTCCTCCAAGAGGTAGTAGGAATGCCAGACCAGTTGCTGGGCACCGCCGCGAAGATAGGCGGAGATGCCGTATTCCTCCCACAGGATAGCGGGGACGAAGGACTCGAAGATCTCGCAGTCGCCGACGAACAGCACGTCGTGGCTGGTCTCGGCTACCGCGCCGTAGTATTCCTCGGTGAGGCTTCCCTCCTTGGAGACCGACAGATACTTGGGCATGAGGATGGGGGTCAGCACTGCGGGGATAACGGCGAGGACGAGGAGTGCCAGCACCATGCAAAGAGCGCGGAGCCACAGGGTCTTTTTGGGGGTCTTGATCGTTGTGTTTTCCATATCCGTACCCCCTTAAAACTGTCCGTAGATGAAGTCGCCCGCGTCAAAGCCGATGCCGTAGCTGCCGAAGATCATGACCGTGATGGCCAGACCCAGAGCGACCAACGTCCACAGAACGGGACGGAGGGAAAGGCGATCGGCAACAGGGGTGTCCTTGCCCGAACGGCTGACAAAGAAGATCAGCAGGGTCGCAAGGCCCACCAAGATCCACACGGGAAGGGTGATGCCCAGCTTGTCCATGACCGAGCCGTCGATGAGGTCACCCCAATGGCTGAAATCGTAGAACATGGAGGCGAAGGCCTTGAAGGTCACGGGGACGTCGCGGTAGCAGTCCAGGATGCGGACGGCACCCATGAGGAAGAAGGTGCGGACACACATAAAGCCACCGTAAAAGGCGGAGGAAGTGAGCCTCGGGAACCTCTCGCGGAACCTCTTGTACAGCGGCTCGCACTCACGGGAGATCAGGATGATGACGCCGTTGAGCACGCCCCAGACGATGAAGTTCCAGGATGCCCCGTGCCACAAGCCCGTGAGGAACCAGGTCACCAGGGTCGCCAGGTACACGGGGAACCGCATACCGACAGCCTTGCCCAGGTGGGCGCGGCTCCACTTGGTGAGCTTCTGCATGGACGGGCAGATGGACAGGGGGTAGAAGACGTAATCGGTGAACCAGGAGCCCATGGTGATGTGCCAGCGGTTCCAGTACTCGGCGGTGGATCGCGACGAGAAGGGGCGGTTGAAGTTCTCGGTGAGCTTCAGCCCCAGCATACGGGAAAGGCCGATGGTGATGTCGATGCCCCCCGTGAAGTCCCCGTAGATGACGGCGGAGTAGAGGATGATGAGGAGCAGGACGTACATCCCGCCGAAGTCCTCGGGAGTCCCCACAATGGTCTTGACCGCCGCCATGAGGGTGTCCGCCACCACTAGCTTCTTGAAGAAGCCCCAAAGGACCCGCAGAAGTCCCGCCGAGAGGTTGTCCCACTCGGCTTTGTGGGGGGTATCAAACTGCATGGCCAGATCGTTATACCGGCAGATAGGCCCCTGCATGACCGCCGGGAAGAAGGAGATGAACAGGGCGTATTTGCCGAGGTTTCTCGACGCCTGCGCCTTGCCTCGGTAGACGTCAATGAGATAGGCGGTGGAGCGGAAGGTGTAAAAGGAGATGCCCAAAGGGAGGATGAGAGAGGGGACCGTCAACGCGTTTGGGGTGAACAATCCCAGGATATCGTTGACGATGGACAGAGTAAAGCCCGTGTATTTCAGCACCGCCAGGATGCCGAAGTTGAGGATCAGCCCCGCCGTCAAGATACGGAAGCGCTTCTTCTTCCCCGCCGCCTTGTAGGCCTTGCGGGCGTCCTTCTCCATGTCGGCCTTGTGGGCGGCTATGTAGTCCTCGTCGGCCTTGGCGCGGCGCTCGATGATCCTCGCCAGGAAGAAAGTGGTGAGGATCGTTACCAATATAAAGGGCAAATACCACCCTCCCGCCGCGGCGTAGAAGAGTCCGCTTGCGGTGAGCAGTACGATCCATTGACCTCGCTTGGGCACAAGGTAGTAGAGCAGTACCGTGACCGCCGCGAAGAGCAGGAAGGGGAATGAGGTGAGGGTCACGGGATCAGTCCTCGTCCAGGCGGCAGATCAGAGCCCACAAAGCCTCGGCGGAGTCAAAGTTCTCGGGCATGATCTCCTCGGCGGGGATGGTGACGTCAAAGCGGTCGCTGACCTCGGTGATGATGCTGACGATATCCAGAGAATTGAGGATGCCGTTCTCAATGAGACCGGTCTCGGTGGTAAAGTCCACGTCGTCGTGGAGCTCGGTGAGGATGGAAATGAGTTCGTTCATAATAATATTCACTTTCAAATCAAAAAGTAATCTATTGGCGTGGGCCCATGAATCTATCTCCGTTGAGGTGAATCATGTGATCCGGATTGTCCGAAATCCATACTTCGGTATCCCATGCTAATTCACGCGAAAATTTTTTATATGTTTGAAAATCGGGGAATGCTGTAACAAAGATTATCCCACTTTTGACCAAGCGTGTCATCACTTTCAGTTCGAGGATTCTTTTAGGAGACATTGGACCGACCGATGTTACTGCCTCAATAAAATATATCCAATCCACATCTTCACGATACAAAACGACATCCGGCATTTTGTCATGCTTGGTGATTACAAAACCTAAATCCAATAATCTTTCGCTGTCTTTATGCAATTCTTTATCTGTTGTATCTCCGACATACAAGCACTCGCTATTGGGAGCAAAGCGCGGCGCGAATTCTTCAATAATCGCCTTTTGCAATGCATTATGAGCCCCTGGAGAAAACATCATTTCGGAATCATTAATTTTCACAGGCATTTTTTGAATACTCTTTTTTGATGCATATTGAGATATCAATGATTCATGACGAAGTTTAAACTGTCCCACTTGATCTTCCCACATTGGTGTCCCGTAACTTTGAAGCACGCGTAATAATTCGTCCGTAATTCTATAACGGTAATTGGGCGAATTTGTTGCCAGTCCATTATCTTCTATCAAGGCAGCATTACGGAAATGATGTAGGACATCCTTTCTGACAGATTCACGAGTGTTTTCCTTATACCGATAGTAGTGATCTCCCACAAATCCAAGAATATCATGTATTCTGATCCATTCATTTGTTGCCTCGCTCCATGATGAATACGGCCTTATACTCACTAACGCCAGCAAAGTATAACAACTTAAATCAGATTGCTGTTTTAATGGCATTCCCAACGCCGTCAATATCGCTCTTGCTTCATCGATCTTTGACATCAAATAATCCTCCTATAATCTTGTCACAAGTATTAACTGATAAATCATCCGCCTTTATCAACTCAGCACCCATTTTTTCGATACTCTCTAAGGAAGGCACAGGCATACTATTCACTTCAGTTGAATTAACCTGTGTGGATCCGTCTAATATTCGGTAATACTTATCATAAATTGTAGAATTAAATAACACATACAAACCATATGCTGTGTTTATCGACATATCATTTTGAAGGCTTTCAATAAAATTCAATTTGTTTTGAGTACTAATATAATCGTACTCTGGTAAATCGTCTGCCAAATATATACCACATTGAAACCTTCTTTTTTCTTCTTTTGCTGTGAAGCGTTTTACAAAAAGATAATTCTTGTTTTTTTGAATCAATCCATCCTTTTGGGCTGAAATATACTCATTTTCTCTTTGAGTTGGAAAAACCACTCGCCCATCTTTTATATGTTGTGAATATAGCAAGGGAACCGTGTCCATGTTAGGTTCACTTTTCAGATACTCCTCATTTCGGAACTCAACTGTCAATCCTGTCTTCATTTTTAATCCCAAAGATGGTAAGGAATCATGCCATTGATTCATCTTTGTAAGAATATCCAACTCTTCTTCATTTGTCACTAAATATACATATTTTTCGGCTCCGTTAACGACCATATTGTATGGAACATCAATCAAACTGAGATGATCAAAATCTTTATTCGACTTTGATGAAGTGATACGGATAGAATCGAATACTTTTGATTTATCGACTTTTACAATAATAGTTTCCTGTAACACACTTTCATTTTCAAAAACCTCATCCCGACTCATAAACAAATGTAAATGCTTTATGCGTCCTTCACTCAAAAAATATTCTCTAAATTTAGTAAAATAGGCGCCGGATGTCCAAGATCGAGGAACAATATATACCATTTCTCCTTCTTCATCCAAATCAAATAGCCCCATGGCCATAAATAAAAAATAGAGATTCGGTGTTCCATAACATACATTTGACATACACTCTGCTTCGGGAGCATTTCTGGGAATCTTTTTATATGGAGGATTACATATGATTATATCATATTTGGTTGCATCCGTATTTTCCAAAAGTGTTTCATTGAAATCATCTTTTTGCCATGTAATATAGTTTTCATTATAAATCTTATACTCAACTTTAATTGTCGAGTTCTCTTTTATGTACTCCAAATTTTCTTTTAAAAGAGGTAGTATTTTTTCACACGATTCAAAGCAAGTGATAAATACTTTTTCTACAGTCGAATCATTCTGAAACTGGTCTAATACCGCAGCCGTCAATATTCCTGACCCCGCTCCCGGATCAAGTATGAATACTTCCTTTTTGTTAACCGGAGAAAACAAAGATGCCATAAACTGTGCTACCCCAATAGGGGTAAAAAACTGTCCTATCGTCTTTCTTTCCTTTTTGGGCATTTTCTGAATATACTCTAAACTCTTGCTATACACATTTTCAACAAATGAATTATGCATCGCTTGTTCTCCTTTCTTGCGTAGTAACTATCTATTCACAATTTAATATATCGCTTCCGCCCTCTCACGCAGTCCCTTCCGATCCACCTTTCCATTGGGCGTCAGCGGCATGACCGCCAGCTTTTCGCAGAAGGCGGGGATCATGTAGGACGGCAGAGCGGCGCGCAGGGTCTTAGTCAGAGCGGCAGGCTCGGTGTCACCCACGTAGTACAGGCCAATGCGCTTCCCGCTTGCGTCGTAGACACAGCAGGCGGCGCGGACTCCCTCGGCGGATGCGGCGGCGGCCTCGATCTCGCCCAGCTCAATGCGGTGGCCCATGTGCTTGATCTGGGCATCGCGGCGGCAGACGAAGACCAGCTCGCCCCGCTCGTTGAAGCGGCCGATGTCACCGGTACGGTAGATGATCTCGGGGTAGTGGGGATTCAGGGGGTTCTGGACGAAGGCCTCGGCGGTCTTGTCGGGGTTGGCGTAATAGCCCAGGGTCACGCAGGTGCCCCGCAGGCAGATCTCCCCCTCCTCGCCCACAGCGGCGCGGCGATTGTCCTCGGTGAGGAGCAGGAGGTCGGTATTGCGGAAGGGCCTACCTACGGGGATGACCTCATCGGGGGCCAGATCACGGGCAGGCCAGTAGCAGGACATACCCGTGGCCTCGGTGGGGCCGTAGAGATTGAAGAAGCGGGCCTCGGGGAGAGCGGCTCTCCACAGATCGTACTGCTTGCGGGGAAAGACCTCACTGCCGAAGCAGACGGTGGTCAGATACTTAGGTGTGTGGGACTCCAGCGCGCCCAGGGAGGATATCATGGTCAGAGCCGACACCACCCAGCAGATGGTATTGACCTTGTGCTCGTTGAGATAATCACAGAGCTTGACGGGGAACATGAACAGCATCTTGGGCACGAGGTAAGCCGTGGCGCCGAACTTGATGGTGGGCATGATCTCCTTCAGGGGGGCATCGAAATAGAGGGGGGTCTGGTTGGCGAAGATCGTGTCCTCGTTAAAGCCGATGGCTGTGCTGAGGGACTCGGTGTAGTCGATGACCGACCGATGACAGGCGACCACGCCCTTGGGGACACCCGTGGAACCCGAGGTGAAGACCACGTAGATGGGGTCGGTGTCGATCTGACGGTCACGGACAGCCTCCAGGGCGGTCTCGTCGGCGGCGGTCAGCTCTCTGCCCTCGGCGTGGCACAGCTCCTCCCAGGGGAGGATAATACCACCGAAAAGCCCTTGATCCAGCAGCTTTTGGGCGTTTTTGGCGTTCTTCTTATCGTAAATCAGCAGGCGGGGCCGGAGAGTATCCAGGATCAGCCCCATGCGCTGGACCGGCATATCCCCGTCCAGGGCGGCGTAGTAGCACCCCGCGTAGAGGGCGCCGAAGAAGGTGGCTATGGTGTGAGGATGCTTGTCCATGAGCACCGCCACAGGCTCGGCGGTATAGCCCCTGCGCAGGAGACCTGCCCCCACACAGCGGGCGTGGGTATGGAGCTCGGAGAAGGTCAACCCCTCGGTGCCTGTGGAAAAAGCAAGCTTATCGGGGACGCGGGGGGCGGTGGCCTCCAGGTATTGCAGAATGTTGGTGAGCATAGAAGGCTCCTTTTGAGATACGAAATACAGGATACGGGATACAGGATAGAGGTACGTGACACGGCGCGGTCTCCCGCTTTTTATCTTGTATCTTGTATCTCAGTATCTTGTATCTTCCACGGCGTACTTCCCGCACACCGCCAACGCGGCGGGATGGGCGGCCGTACTGCCGAACACGCAGGAGGAGGGTGCAGACAAGTCAAGGGGCTTGCCCGCGAAGTTGGTAGAGATACCTCCCGCCTCGGAAAGGATCACCGAGCCGGCGGCATAGTCCCAGGGGGACAGCACAGGCTCACAGAAGGCGTCCAGCCGACCGCAGGCCACGTGGCAGATGTCCAGGGCGGCGGAGCCGGAGCGGCGGAAGTCGGCGAAGGTATGGAAGAGATCGTAGGTCATTTCCTTGACCGTCTCGGAAAGGGTATCCTTGCGGTAGGGGGCCGAGCCGATGGCCACGATGCCGCGGGTAACGGGTCGGGTGGAAGCATGGATGGGTTGACCGTTGCGGGTGGCTCCCTTCCCCTTCACGGCGCAAAAATACTCATCGCGGTAGGGGTCGTAGATGCCGCCGAAGAGGGGCTGACCGTCCAGGAGCAGTCCCACCGACACGGCGGAGTGATCGTAGCCGCACATGAAGTTGGTGGTGCCGTCGATGGGGTCGATGATGAAGGTGTAGCCCTCGCCGATGGTCTGACGGCTCTCCCCGTCCTCCTCGGCGAAGAAGCGGGCATCGGGGAATATCTTGGTGAGTTCAGCTTTGAGGAACTCCTGCACCTTGACGTCGTAGGCGGTGACGAAGTTGGCGCTTCCCTCTTTGCATTCGGGGTTGTTGCGCACCTCGTCGGGGACGGATCGCATGATGGCACCCGCCTCGCGGATCATAGTCTCCATGCGATCCAGCGGAAGCAGACCGTGGGACGCGGGCGTGCCTTGGATCTCGTCGCGGAGAGCCATAGCCAGGCGGGGCTTGCGGGTGGTGATGTTGGTGATGCCCTTCCGAAGGAGATCCCGCAGGACTGCCTCGTCATCCACCGTCCAGGCCGAGAAATCCATGCCGCGGTCGCGGAGGTAGGTGAGATTCGACTCCGAGATCATGGAGTAGTGAAGGTTCAGGATGGGCTCGCCCACCCCTTGGAAGGAGTCGCAGGCATTACGCACGGCGGCCTCGTTGTCCTCGCAGGGCCACAGGCTGGGCCAGAGACGTCCGCCCTCTTCCACGATCAGATCGTTGCGGTGGTTGCAAGCCCCCGTAAAGGCCATGCGGTGAGCCACACCAAAGCGGCGGGCGACCTCCATGACGGGGACGATCAGCCCGTCGGTCTTGACGTCGCAGTTGACCCGCAGGTCGGGGATGGGGGCGATCAGCTCCAGGAAGGTCTCAAAGGACACGCAGGCGGCGGGATCCTCGGCCACGTCATGGGACAAGTAGAGCAGGTCTCCGCAGGCGCGGATGTCGATCTCGATCATCTCGGCCCCCGAGTTTATGGCGGCGAGGATATGGTCAATGCTGTTGGGGGCAGTCCCCTCACAGCCCGAGTGGGCGGTGATGAGGGTCATGCCCACCGAGCGGAGCTGGGCTTTGGAATAACGGACGGTCTCTTTCATGGCGGTTGCCTCTGTCAGTAGAATTTCTCCAGATCGGGAGTGGGGGTGATGATGGTCTTGTCGGTAGCGGGATACCGGGACGAATCATAGGCGTAGAATCCCGCGCGGAAGCGGTTGAAGGCCTTGATCTGGGTGTCGGTCAACAGGCATCCGCTGTGGGAGTAGGAGGCGCGGAGGTGGGTGCAGTCAAAGTGATACCAGCGAGGCTCCTCGGCGGTACCGATGTTGACCATGATCCAGAAATGAGTTCCCTCGGCAGCACCCGGCGTACGCTCGATCTCGCGGTAGTCGATCCCCAGACGGCGGCAGAAGGCGATGGCGGCGGCGAAATAGTTGAAGCAATCGCCGGAGCCCGCCACGAACAGCGCGTCGTGCGCGGCACGGATCCAGTCGGATTTATCCGAATCCGAGGTGTAGGCGATGTGGTCGTAGACGTAGCGGTAGACGGCACGGAGCTGGGCCTCCTTGTTCATGTCGGGGGTGATGATCTGCGCTATAACGGCATCGATCTTGGTATTCAGCTCCTCCTCGGTGATCTGATTCTCATAGATATGAATGGTGGTAGCCGCCCAGGACACGTTGCCCGATTCATCGGTGGCGGTGAAGCGCACCTCGTAGTCTCCGGGTGTATTGGGGTCTACGCCGGACGAATCCACCTGTATATCCACCTCTCCGCCGCAGTTATCATCCACCGCAAGCCCCTTTCGGTAAGCGATGGCCTCTCCAACGTATGCAGACAGCTCGGGAACCTTCCGGAAAACGGGGGGCGTGGTATCCTCAATGACGGTCAGGATGGAGTGAAGCTCCTTGGTCTTATTTCCGCTGGCATCCTCCACCCGGAAGGTGACGTCATAGTCCCCGATCTGATCCATGTCGGGAAGCTCGCATTCAAAGTAAGCGGTGTACTCGTCGGCCTCCACGATGGTACCGATGAAATCCAGTGCGTCGGGCTCTCCGATCCCGCGGGCGTAGTAGACGTGCTTCGTGGTGACCACGGGAGCTTTGCGGTCGCGGACGGTAAGCATCAGCCGATACCGCTTTCCTTCGGCATCGGTCATGGGGATCTCGTAGGTACCGGGGCGGTTAACGCAGGTCTCGTCAAAGCCCGCCACGTAGGCGGCTCCGTCGGCACCCACCAGGCGGTAGGGAGAGGGGAGGTCACTCCCCGCCTCCAGCGTATAGGTGATCTTTTTGGCACAGCCCGTCATGGAGCCGAAACCCGCCAAAAGCAGGAACACCGCCGCCAGTCCCCCCGTAAGGGCGCGACGCGGGCAAGGCTTATGGAACAGAGCCATGAGATCACCTCCGATACGATCAATACTATATATGGATATTATCCGTATTATTGTACCATATATACGGGGTGAAGTCAAGGGGAAACACAAGGAATTTACAAAGTGTTTGCGAGCGTTTGCAGGCTCCTGGGGCGCGCATACATCCTCCCCGCCGCACGTCTCCCGATCCGCCGCGCAAAAAAACGGCTCGCCGAAGCAGAGCCGTTGGGTAGAGGAAGAAGGAGGCCTTTCGAGTCGTTCAAACCCCTCGGCCATCAGAGATTGCGCAAGGCAAACACCACGTTCTCAAGCTCGGTGAATCGCTTGAGATTCTCGGCGGTGGACAGCTTTTGAGGAACCCGCACCAATATCTCCATGCCCACGTGAGGTGGTGTCCCGCTACGGGGCGGTGTGACCTGGGCTTCCATGAGACCGTACTCGGTGCGCAGCATATCCAGCATAGGCGCGACGGCGTCCACGTGCTTCAGCTCCAGGTAAATGGCCATGCGCTGACGCTTGCGGTTCATGAGGTGCTCCACGCTGGTGACCAGGGTAAAGGTCAGCATGACCGCAAAGGTGGTCATAAAGGCGCCGATGTAGAAACCGACACCAACGGCCAGGCCGATGGAGGCCGCTGTCCAGAGGCCCGCTGCCGTGGTCAGCCCCGTAATGCGGGAACCGCCGCCGCGAAGCAGAATAGTTCCCGCGCCAAGGAAGCCAACGCCGCTGATGACCTGGGCCCCCACCCGCATGGGGTCGGAGGACATACCCAGCCCGTGAACGGTATAAAGGCCGATCATAGCGGTCAGGGCGGCGCCCAGAGCGACCATCATGTGGGTACGGAGTCCCGCTGCACGGCCATGGAACTCCCGCTCCAAGCCGACGAGCGCACCTGCCAGAGCGGCAAGGAGGACGCGGATGACCACCGTCACCGCGTTGAATTCGGTTAAGTATGCAAAAAATTCTTCCATTTCATATCCTCTCTGTCCTGTCGTGATCGGTCATGCCTCCGTAAATACCCGCTCATCCTCACGGTTCAAGCGGTAGAGCACGACCTCGGAGGCCTGGGTGCGCCTCCCGTCGGAGTCGGTTCTGCTTTGATGGCAGGAAAAGGCGTACAGACCGTCCCCGAAAGCGTAAACTCCCGTCTGCCCCAGGCCAAACCAACAACCGCCCGTCTCGCTCACGGCTTCGGCGGGTCTCGCGGCGGTCAGAAGCAGTCCCGCTTCCCCGCCCCGTCCCGCAAGCTCTGCTTCTTCGGGAGCAACAGCCGCGTCTATGAAGAACAGGGGATAGTTGGCAAAGCCCTCCTTGCGCCCTGTGTAGACGGCGGTCAGGTAGGTGCGGGTGAAGGGATCGTATTCCAGATTCTGCACGCCGTAGGTGGTGTTTCCCGTGTAGAAGAAGTAGCGGGCCTCGGCGGGACATCCGCTGTGGTGGGGAGCGGCCTGGGTCAAGGGCTTCCCCAGCTCGTCGAGCATGGCGGGATCGTACCGCAGGATCACCTGATGGTCGTTGTCCTCCCGCTCCACATCGCTGTAGACGCCGTAGCAGACCATGATCTTCTTCTTGGAGTCGGGAGCCGCGCCGAACACGGGGCCGTAGGCGGTGCCGTCGATGCCGCTGCACCCGTAGCGATGGAGCTTCCCCGATACCTCGTCGGTCTCGGAATAGTCCTTCACCACGTCGGGCAGGTACAGAGCGGTCATGACCGAACGGCCCTCGGCATCGGTGACCTCAGCATCCATGTTCATGGAGGTGATGGCGTCACAGTCAAAGCTCACCAGATAGAAGGCGTCCTCCTCGGCCAGCTCGCGGCCCGTGCGGTTGACAATCCCCCGCCCGATGGCGTCGTGCTTCAGCTCCAGAGAGCCGTAGACCCGCCTACGGTCGGGGTCGAAAGTGATGCACCCCAGATGACCAACGATATTGCAGACGCTCCCCACGGGATTGCCCGCCAGGTCGGTCTTCAGCAGGATGGTTGTGAATGAAAAGTAGATATACCCGCTGACCTCGTCGATGGCAATGCCCTGGACGTGGCCCTCGGGGTGGTAGCCGCTGTGGATGCGGCGGGGGAAATCATGAGTAGTATATGATTGGCTTGGCATGATCGTGAGTCCTTTCAAATTTGGGTTTAGCGGTGGGTTGGGTTTCCTCGTTGAAAGCCTTCCCTTGTAAGGGAAGGTGTCACGCCCTTAGGGCGTGACGGATGAGTAGCCACACGAAAAGTTTTTGATCTTCGCTGGGAAAAGCACTATCAGGAAAGTTTATTATATGGAGGAAAGCAGATCATTTCCCTTCGGGAAATGTCCATTTATCGGCTACTCATCCACCGCT
>JAGBAS010000083.1 GCA_017938885.1 Clostridia bacterium | reverse complement strand
GATACCTCAACGGATTCACGGCTGTTTGGGGGCTCGGTGGGACTATCCGCAGTCATTTCGTGGGTGATCTGCCCGTCGGTGGGGAGATCGTCCGTCAGAGTGGCGGCTTCGACAGGCTCGGCGGCCTTACGGCGATCCGTCAGCGAGGCTCCGTCGCGGCAGGCGGCGGCAAAGCTCAGGAGGCGATCCAGGGCGGCATTCAGGGTCTCCTCGGACATGGCCTCGCCCTCGCGGACAGCGGTCTCCAGCTCGCCCATGGTAGCCTTACCGTGGGTGATGGCGGTCTTGATATGGCGGTAGGTATGGAGGGCGGCTTCCAGAGCGGAGGCGGAACCCCGGATCAAAAGCTCACCCTGCGCCAGGGCGGTAACGGTCTCCCGCTCCGAGGCCCGACGGCGAAGGATATAGTACCCGGCCCGTGCCATGCTGTCGGAGACAGGCTCGCCGTTTTCCGCGATGATCCCCAGGAGAAAGCCATCCTTCGTGAGGGTCGCGTAGGGAGAGACCATATGATCCACCGTGAAGCGGCGGGTGGGCGGTGTGTCCATGGCGGCGGCATCGGCGGGGGTAAAGCCCCAGCCTGCGGCAGTGGCGGTGAGACCGCCCCGACGAACGCCGGCCAGCAGAGACGCCGCCAGGCTCCCCGACAGGCAGGGATCCTCCGAAAGACGCTCCCCGTCAGACACAATGGCCGAGCCTGCGGGGGGGAGGATGACGTGATGGATGCCTCTGTCGCCCAGGCGGCGGGCGGCTTCAGCGGCGGCCTCGGTCATGAGCTCCGTATCCCACGAGCGCGCCAAAGCGGCGGGAGACGGAAGCTCGGCGGAGTCGTCTCCGCGAAGCCCCTCCCGCAGAGCGGCGCAGTTCACCTGCGGGATCCCAAGGCCTTCGGTCTCGGGGTCGGACAGGCTATACAGATCCGTCAAAAGGCGGATCTTGTCCGCTTCGGTCAGCCGACGGATAACGTGGTGGTAGGTATACATAAGGGATCCCTTTCACGGTGGGTAAGTGGGTTTGGAGCCGTCCGAGCAGAGCCGGGGGCAGTCAGAACATCGGGTAAACGTAGGGGCGGATCAGGATATAGAGCAAAAAGAGGACGGTCAGCAGTGCCGCAGGCCACAAAAAGCATACCTTCCCTGCCCGCTTGGAGCGTACCCGCATTCCCTTTTCCTCGGTGAGGTGCTCTTTCTCTCCCGCGTGGGGGTCGTAGTGCCAGGGCTCGGGCGGGTCGTAGTCCGGGGTTACGGTCTGACCCGACACCGAGTAGACGTAACTTCCCGAACGCACCTCCAGAAGCTGCATACGGATATCCATGCATCCGCCGTCCACGGCTATGCCCCGATCGGGCGAAAAGCTATGCCCGACCTCGACAGGTTGGATATCGCCGTCCTTTTGGGTGACGGTGAGCCGTCCCAGCTCGCCGCCCACGGCGTCCAGCATGGTGATCTCAAAGGTCATGGAATCAATGGGGAAGTCTCCCTCCTTGACCCAGCGGAGCAGGAGCACCCGCCCCTCCTCCAGGTCTGTGAGCAGGTATTCCCGCAGGGTGCAGAGTCCCGCAGGCTGCGGCCGGGTGTACAGGCTGTGTACCGCCGTATTCTTGATTCTGTCGTTCATGATGGCGGTACCTCCTATCGATTGATCCTGCGGACAGCGTGCAGGTAGTGCATGAACAGCACCCACAGGGAGCAGGCGATCCCCAGAAGCAACGAAGCAACCAGGACTCTGCCAAGGCCTGCGACGGCAAATCCCCCCATCTCGGCTGCCAGGTAGCTGAGCTCGCTGTGGAGCATGACACCCACGAAGACCGTGGTCAGAACGGTGAGCCCCGTGAAGATGCCCACACCCAAAGGAGAATAGCCGACGGCCATTTCCTTCCCCGTATATTCGCCGTCCACGCGGCGGGGGATGACCGAGGCGTAGGCTGTGGCGGTGGGAAGCCGGACGGCACGGGTGGAGCCTGCCGAGACCAGCCGCTCGGCTACCTCCAGAACGTCCAGGAGTCGGCCGCGGCGGTCAAAGGTTACCACGTCGTAACGGATGTAGTTGACCCGCTGATCCACCCGCAGGCGGATATATTTCTTTCCCTCCACCGTAAAGAGAGCATAGCGGGGAATATAGCGGCGCACCCGTGGGTCGGGCTGATAGACGATGCCCCGTCCCTCGGGGAATCTCACCCGCAGAAGGCCTCTTTCGGTATAGGGCTTCTTTTTGCACCAGGACAGATGCATGGTCAGCCAGGGGTAGACCGAAGCGACCAGATATATGTAGATCACGGATACGGCCAGAATGGTCAGGATGCTTTGAGCAAAGGACAGCTCGGTCACGGTTCGGTCTCCTTTCCATAGGAATCAATCCCGATTCATGTAGTGGTTGAAGAATTCCTCCAGGTGGTCGGCCGTCAGTCGGCCGTCGCCCGCAAGCTGCTCCACCATAGCGGTAGCGGCCATCTTAGCCATGCTCTCGGGGAGCTCCACGCCGTACTGCTGGGCGTAGTGCATGGTGTAGCGGGTCATGGTGTCCACCTGCTCTGAGAATGTGGCTCCCTCCATACCGTTGACCAAGTTCATGGCCTCGGAGAGGTTCCCCATGAGGTCGCGGTACACGTCGGAGGAGAAATCTGCCCAATCGATGGCCTCAGCCATGATGCGCAGGGCGGTATTGCTCAGCTCGGCGGCCAGGTGGGCCATACAGGGGTTCTTTTTCAGCTCGGCGTAGATGCGGTCCAGCACGCCGCCCTCGTCCAGGGTGGCCATGAGGTCTTCCCGGTCGGGATTTTCGGTGAGACCGCTCTCGACGGCAATGAGGTAGATACGCAGTACCGTGGTGATATCCCGCCCCACGCAATCGGGGGTGGCCTCGGCACAGACCAGGAGGGCTTTATCCATGAGGGGGGTCAGGATCTCGCCCAGGTTCGGGCATTGGATATTCATGAATTTTTCCCCCTCCAGCCAGGCGTTTGCGGCACTGTTCAGAAAATCTGCGGCCAGCAGGCGGGTGAATTCCGATTCGTCTATGCGCTCGCCCAGATCGCCAATGATCCGTCTCTGCTCAGCGGTCGCCTGATCCAGCTTGGTCACGACCCGGATCACGCGGGAGAAATCGTAGCAGACCTCCATACAGGCCTCCACCTCACGGCGCAGGGAGACGGTACGGCCGTTGAGCTTGGTATTGGCGGCGGCGTCAAAGATCAGATCTCCTCCGGCGGCACTCAGTATGGCGGCTCCCCCATCGTTGACGTAGGGCTCCGCCGAGGCGACGACCTCAGCGGGCAGGACCTTGGTCAGCGGGGCGTTCATGCGTTCCAGGCCGTGCAACAGGGTTCTGGCTGTAGACAGGGTACCCAGGACAGGAGAGAGGATGCAGAGAGCCGCTAAAAATCCGCTGACTCCGCCCAAAATCCCGCCCAAAAGGCGGTCGTGGCGGCGGTGCCAAGGGGCGGAAGCCGGCTCGTAGGTAGGCGTCACCAGGGCGTTGGGGCGTTTCGGGGTGGCCATGTGGCGGGGATCGTCGGGGTCGTACCGCCAGGCGCGGAAGAGGATGGACACGACGATGCGGACAATCAGCCGCAGAAGCGGGAAAAAGACCGCGAAGAGGATGGGCGCAAGCAGGGCATCCACGGCGGCGATGGCAATATCCGTTACGCGGGGAAAGAGCTTCCGGATACCATCCAGAAAATCCGTTTCCAGCTCGATGATCTCCATCCCCAAGTCGGCCAAAAGATCCGACACCCATAAAGCCAGGGCGACGGCTCCCAGGGCACTGACCAGCACCGCCGAAAGGCCCACGGCGGTGCGTACGAAGCCCCGCCGCAGTCCCCGCCGCACCTCGATAAAGACCGCCAGGGCGACGGCCAGAAGCAGGATGACGGAAAATAGGGTGAATGACATACGTATATCCTCGATTTCACGGTGATTTCACAGTTTCAAAGACGGATGCGCGGACAGTCGGCGCAGATCGTGACCGCGCTTTCTTACCTTGAATATTATATACTATAAGACGCCGTTTGTCAAGGAAAGGTTACCAAAACCAATTGGTCATATTGCTGAATTTTCTGTGAACAATTGTGAAACGAAAGCGTCTTGGACGCCTACAGAGAGGGCATCAAACGAAAAAAGCAGGGGGTTACGCCCATGTAACCCCCCTCAAAAGGGAATCTATTCCTCGATGGTGATGCGGATACTGCCGCTGGTGGTTTGGATCTCGCAGAGGCCTCCCTCGGTGGACTTGGGGACGTCCACTGAGCCCGAGGTGGTGTCGGTGTAGAAGATCTTGGGGGTGAGCAGGGAGCCGCTGACCGAGCCGCTGGTGGTCTTCAAGTCGAGGGTCTCGGCATCGGCGCGGGCAAAGCGGATATCTCCGCTGGTGGTCTCGGCTTGGATATGACCCGTAACGGTGGTGTCGGTGAGGTCGATACCGCCGCTTCCCGTCTCGGCTGTGAGTGTGCCGCAGGTCGTGTAGAGGAGGGCGATTTCACCGCTGGTGGTCTCCAGATCGGCGGACTCGGTGACCGACACCGACTCCATGTGGATATCTCCGCTCCCCGTTTGGGCGGTGAGGCTGTCCAGCGTGACGGTCCGCACCCGGATCTCGCCGCTGGTGGTCTCCAGATCGGCGGTGGCGGCGGTGCAGTCCCCGAGCTCGGTCTTGCCGCCGAGGGTGACCTTACCGCTGGTGCTGCGGGCGGTCACGGTGTTCAGAAAGCCCATGGCGCAGAGGTCTCCGCTGGTGGAGCGCAG
The DNA here is from genome assembly GCA_017938885.1 of Clostridia bacterium. Taxonomy (GTDB): domain Bacteria; phylum Bacillota; class Clostridia; order Oscillospirales; family CAG-272; genus CAMEON01. Next base: position 4,299 of record JAGBAS010000083.1, on the reverse strand, counting down.
ATCCAGATGCCCGCCGATGGCGGCGGCGGTACCGATGGTGCCGCTGGTGGAGGTCAGGGTCACGTCCTCCGAGAAGGTGTAGCGGACGTTGATGCTCACGCGTCCGCTGACCGTCTCCACGGTCAAAGACTTGTACGCCTCACGGGGGAGGGCGACTTTGACGGATCGGCCGCTCACCGAGGGGGTGAAGAGCCGCTCGTACCACTTTCTCGTGTCGGTGGCGCGGACCATCAAGGTGTCCTCCAGCACGTAGGCGGTGTACTCCACGTAGTCGCTATCCTTGGTGGTCACGCGGCACTTGTCATCCTCGGAGGGGACCAGCTCCACACTCGCGGCGATGACGTCGATGTGGATGCGGTCAAAGTCCCGGCTGATGTGGTGGACCCCGCCCACGGTGTGACCGTCATAGGGGGAATCCTCTACAAGGGTGTTGTATCCGCCCAGAGCCAGCCCCGTGGCGATACAGGCCAGACCCGCCAGGATACAGGCGGCGGCAACGAGCATAGGGATCCAAACAGTTTTTTTCATGGTTACTTCCCCTCCTTTCGGATGAAGCAGGCCTTGATGCCCCGCAGGGTGAGCTTACCCAGCTGCCACACCCCCTTGGCGGTGAGGTTGCAGAGGAGGAGCCACAGGATAGTGAGTCCCGCCAACACCAGTCCCGCGCCCAGGAACAGGAGGGCGGCGGTGGGCTTACCGCTTACGAACAGGGAAATGGCGGCTATAATGCCCGCAGGGGCGGAGATAGCAAAGGCGAGGTCGGCGGCGTAGAGGCTGAGCACCACCGCCCAGAGAGTGACATAGACCGCCAGCGCCACGGCGAAAAGGGCGATCAGGATGGGCAACCAAACAGGGGAGCCGACGGCGATCAGGACGATCTCCCACGCCCGCATTCGACGCTTGGGCTTCATCTTGGCCTTGATGAGCTTGGGGAGGGGGATATCCATGAGGATCTCCTGGGCGATGGCGTCCACCGAACCAAGAGAGGCCACCGCCTCCTGCTCGGTCATGCCGCCCTCTATGAGGTCATCCAGTATTTCGGCATAGTAATCCAGGGAGGCTTGCTTGTCGGACTCGGGCAGACTCTCCAGCCGCGCCTCCAGAGCTGCCAAAAACTCTTTCTTATCCATGTGTTTCGGGATCTCCTTTCGTGACGAATGAGTAGATGCTCATGATCTCCCGCCATTCCTCCTTGAAGGCTTGGATACGGGAAAGACCCGCGTCTGTGATGCGGTAGTATTTACGGAGGCGGCCGTTATGCTCGGCGGAGCGCACCGTGAGCAGCTCGGCGGTCTCCAGGCGGCGGAGGATGGGGTAGAGGGTGGATTCGGATATGTCCACGTAGGGCTTCATGTCCTTGACGATCTGATACCCATAGGATTCCTCGTCCTTGATGGCCGCCAGCACGCAGATATCCAGCAGGCCGCGTTTCAGTTGTACATCCATGGGGGCTCCTTTCGGGTGTGATGGTGGATTACGTATAATACTATACCATACATAGTATGATTTGTCAAGGGGTTGGGGGAAAAAGTTTGGGGGATTTTCAAATTGGGGTTTGTCGGGCTGTTTGAAGGAACAGATCAGAATGCTTTTCGTTGGCGGGCGCACACATAGGTGCGCCCCTACCGAGCATCAAAAAGCCGAAATGTTATGATCCTAAATAAAAGATCAGGGTAGGGGCGCACCTGTGTGTGCGCCCGTTACATAGCGGTCTTATCGTGCATATCCGGTGACATACGCACCGATAAACCCCAATTTCTTCAACAAAAAAGCCCCGGATCTTTCCGAGGCTTTCCGTTTATGGCGGTATTTATTCCATTCTGCCCATAATATCGTCAATGACGTCGGCCACGGCGGTATAATCCACCTTGGGGAGGAGGAAGGTCTGCTTCCCTTCCCCGTCCATGCGGTGGGAGGTGATGCCTGCGTCGTTCACCGAGACTCTGCCCCAGGGGCGATACTGCCAGTAGGCGCCGGGTCTGACCGCCTCCAGGACGGCGGTGTGGTCCCAGCTGCTCCGTCCCACGCCGCCGTTGTGGATGCCGTAGGATACGGCCACGGGGTCGTGGGGGGCGGTCTCCCCCTTCCAGCCCTTCATGGTGACGATGTAGGTGCCGATCTCGGTGGAGGAGTAGACCAGCTCGCCGGGCCAGAGCCTGGCTACGGTCTGGGCGGCGGGGATGTGGTCGAAGATGTTCCACTCGGTGGTGACGGGGCCGATGTTGTTGATATTATCCGAATAGATGACCATGGGCCAGCCCTCATAGAAGCGGCCGCCCATGACTACGGTGCGGGCAACCTTTTTGGTGATAAGGTCCACGCCGTTCAGAGGGGAATATTCGTCGGGCTCGCTGGTAACGAGGCGGGCGAGGTTGGCTTGGTCCCCTACGGTGACGATGGTAACGCTTGCGTCCTCAGCCTCGGAAAGGAGCTTTCGCATGAGGGCAAGGGAGTCGGCGGGGGCGGCGGGGGTGCCGATGACCTCGGCCGGGTAGCGGTTGGGGAACTGCTCGCTGAGGGCCTTGGCGTAGGTATCGGGATGATTGCGGGACTGGTCGTAGTTCAGCCCCACGGGAACGGGACGGCCGTAGTAGGTATTGATGGCGTCCAGGCAGCCCGCCACGTAAGGGTGGTCGTAGCAATGGACGGTGGCGAGCAGCTCGGCTTCACCCGCGTCACAGAGGCGGTGGAGCAGGCCCAGGGCCCCCGCGTCGTCGCAGTCCCATCCGATGTCGGTGTCAAAAATGATCTTCGGAACTCTTTTCATGGTGTTTCTCCTTTCAAGATTCAAAACGGACAGCGTATGGGCAGGAGGCCCGGCGGTTAGGCTCTGCCCACCGAGCCGAACAGGGTCATTTTCTCCGCGACGGCTCGCCGGATGTACTCCACCTTGCGGTTGCGGATGGTGAGGTAGGCTTCTCCCGCCGCCAGCCCGTCAGCCATGGCGGCGTTGCCCGCGAGGCAGAGGTCGGTGAAGATGTTGACCTTGGAAATACCGCAGGCGATGGAGCGGCGGAAGTCGTCGTCGGACAGTCCCGAGCCGCCGTGCAGCACCAGAGGAACGGGGAGGGCGGCGCGGAGGTCAGTGAGGCGGTCAAAGTCCAGCTTGGGCTTGGACTTGTACGCGCCGTGGGCGGTGCCAATGGACACCGCAAGGGCATCCACCCCCGTGGCGTTCAGGTACTCCACCGCCTCGCCCACTTGGGTGTACAGGTCGGTAGCGGCATTGTCATTGGCGGAAGCTTCCCCCACGTGGCCGATCTCCCCCTCCACGGTAGCCCCGAAGGTGTGGGCGATCTTCACGATCTCCCGGGTGTCGGCGATGTTCTGCTCGTAAGCTCCCGCCGAGCCGTCGAACATGACGCTGGAAAATCCCAGTTGCAGAGCCTCCATGCAACGGCCGAAGGTGAGGCCGTGATCGTAGTGGACCACAACGGGGACCGAGGCCCGCTTGGCGGCGGCGAGGATGGAGGGAGCGATGAGCTTCAGCTCACCGTTGGGGAGCAGTACCTCAGCGGTGCCGATGATGACAGGGGAGCGGCACTCCTCGGCGGCGGAGATGACCGCCTCCAGCATATCGGTGTCGGTGGTATTGAAAAGCCCAACGGCGTAGTGATTCTTTTGCGCGTCGGCAAGGACGGTGTTGAGGTTGACGAGCATATTTCTATTTTCCTTACATAAAAGTTTTTGAGAATTGTCAAGGAACTTTTTTCAAAAAGTTCCTTGACCGGGGGGGCAGGGGCAGCGCCCCTCGTTCTTCATTCCTCGATCTCGGGATTCCGCACAATACGCAGATCGGTAAACACGTCGGTCTCGTCGGTGCTGTGGGTGGAGAACTCGGAGATGACCGCGCCCTCGGGGCCGCCCACGAACCAGTGGAGGGTACCGGGCATCAGGGTGTACTGCTGACCGGGCTCAAGAATGACCTCGGTGAAGACCGTCACGTCGGTTTTGGGGAGGGGAACGGATATGTCCTCGGCTTTTGCGGCGGGATCAGCGTCGGTGTAGAGGTAGACCTTACCATAACGGCAACGGAAGGTCTCCTCCTTGCCGTCCTGCCCGTTCGTGGGGACATGTCGGTGCTCGGGACAGCACTGACCGGGGAGGAGCACCATCTCCTTGGCGCAGACGCGGTCGGTATTGACGTACACCACCAGCTGGAGGCCTACGTCGGCCACCATGCCAAGACCGAAGTCGGCCACCTCCATGTTAGCCTTTTCCTCCTCGGTGAGGGTGATGTGGGCTTTCTCAAAGTAGGCAAGGGCGAGCTTTTGGCGCTCGGCGATCTCGGATTTTTTC
>JAGBAS010000082.1 GCA_017938885.1 Clostridia bacterium | reverse complement strand
TGAACCCCACCACCCCCGCCGCCGAGGCTCAATACCGCCGCATGATGGAGACCCCCATCCCGCGCCTGGTGACCTCCCTGGCCATCCCCACGGTGATCGGTATGCTCATCACCGTGGTCTACAACACCGCTGACACCTATTTCGTCTCCCAGATCAATAAGTCCGCCTCGGCCGCCGTGGGAGCGGTCTACGCCGTCATGGCCATCATCCAAGCCATCGGCTACGGGCTGGGCGTGGGCGCGGGGAGCCTCATCAGCCGCAAGCTGGGCGAGCGGGAGAACGAGGCCGCCTCCCGCTATGCCTCCAGCGCCTTTTTCGCGGCTGTACTGGTGGGCGGAGTCATATCCGTCCTGGGTCTTTCAGTACTGGAGCCCTTTTTGCGGCTTCTGGGCTGTACCGACACCATGATGCCCTACGCCGTCCCCTACGCCCGCTTCATCCTCATCGGCGCCCCCGTGAGCTGTGCCACCTTCGTCCTCAGCAACGCCCTGCGGAGCGAGGGCTACTCCACCCTCGCCATGGTGGGGGTCAGCAGCGGCGGCATCCTCAACGTCATCCTCGACCCCATCCTCATCTTTGGCCTGGGGCTGGAAACCGGCGGCGCGGCTTTGGCGACGGTGGTCAGCCAGGCGGTAAGCTTTCTCATCCTGCTGATCTTTTTCCTGTCGGGCAAGTCCATCGTCCGCATTGGCCCGCGCCACGTCAGCCGAACCTTTTCCGATTACCGTCTGATCGTGACCACGGGACTCCCCACCATCTGCCGTCAAAGCCTGGGGAGCGTGGCGGCGGCGGTGCTCAATATCCAGGCCATCGCCTACGGCGGCGATGCGGCGGGCGCGGCCGTCACCATCGCGGGGAAGGTCTACGTGCTGGTGCGCAACATCGTCATTGGCTTCGGCCAGGGCTTCCAGCCCGTGGCGGGCTACAACTACGGCGCGGGCAACCGCAGGCGCACCTGGCAGTCCTTCGTCTTCGCTTCCTGGGTCGGGTCGGCGGTCTGTGTGCTCTTCGCCGTGATTACCGCTCTCTTCGCCGAGCCCATCATGTGGTGGTTCTGCGACGACGCCGGGGTGGTGCGCATCGGCATTTGGTACATATACTTCTCGGGCGCGGTCATGCCCTTCATGGCTCTGTCCACCTACGTCAACCAGCTCTACCAATGCCTGGGCTTCAAGGGGCAGGCTACCTTCCTCGCCTCCTGCCGTCAAGGCATCTTCTTCCTGCCCGCCGTTCTGCTTTTGCCCCTATGGATGGACACCCTCGGCGTGGTAGCGGCGCAGCCCCTGGCCGATCTTTGCACGTTCGCCGTATCGATACCGTTCCTGTTCTTGTTTTATAGGCGGTACGTTCGCAGTACCGCCCCGGCCGACACCCCATAATAGCCGATAACCAAAGGAGAATTACCATGGATTTCACCACCTTAGCCCTTACCCGCCAATCCACCCGCGCCTATGACCCCGCCCGCCCCGTGGAAACGGAAAAGCTCACCGCCATCCTGGAAATCGCGCGCCTCTCCCCTTCAGCCTGCAACGGCCAGCCCTACCATATCACAGTCTGCCGGGGAGAAGCCGCCGCCCGGGTGGCCAAGGCTGTCCGGGGCATGGGCATGAACAAGTTTGCCTCGGACGCACCCATCCTGCTGGTCATCTCCGAGAAGCCCTACGTCCCCACCGCCGCCCTGGGCGCCAAGGCCAAGGGCATCGACTATCGATCCATCGACATCGGCATCCTCGCCGCCCACATCACCCTCGCCGCCACCGAGCAAGGCTTGGGCACCTGCATCCTGGGCTGGTTGGACAGCGATCAGATCAAAGATATCTGCCGGCTGGACGGGGACGTCAAGCTGGTGATTACCTTGGGATACACCAAGGAGGGGGATAAGATTCGTGATAAAAAGCGGAAACCGATGGAGGAGCTGGTGGGAGAAGCCGAGTGAGGCAGAGAAGGGCTGATTGCGGTTTAACCATGAGATAGGATACCCATATTTGTAAGCCCCCAAACGAAACGGAAAGGAGCCGCCTATGTCTGCCTACACCGAGCTCATCAAGAATTTCGAGCGCACCCGCGCCTATATGCGGGAGTTTTACGTCTATGGCTTCAAGAGCCGGGACGGATACGACAAAAAGAGTGCCCGCTCCTACGACGACGAGCGGCGGCGCATGGAGAGCTGGCTTGCGGAGCACATGAGCTTTGTCCGCACCCCCGAGGGCAAGAACGTCTTCATCTCCATCGACAGCCGCACCTCGGAGCATAACCCCTTCTATAAGGCCTGGAAATCCAAAAGCTTCACCGACGGGGACATCACCCTCCATTTCATCCTCTTCGACATTCTCCACGACCCTACGGTTGCCCTCACCATCCCCGAAATTCTGGAGCTGGCGGATGAGCGATACCTCTCCTGCTTTGAGGAGCCCATGATGTTCGACGAGTCCACCGTCCGCAAAAAGCTTAAGGAGTACGCCGAAGAGGGGCTGATCCTCCCCGAAAAGCAGGGCAGGAGGATGCTCTACCGCCGCGCCCCCGATACTCCCCTTCCCGCCGCCCACGAGTGGCTGGATTTCTACGCCGAGATCGCCCCCTGCGGTGTCATCGGCTCCTTCATCCACGACAAACGGGAGCCCCACCCCGCGGTGCTGTCCTTCAAGCACCACTACATGACGGGAGCCATGGACAGCGGCGTCATGGCGGCCCTCTTCACCGCCATGGGAGAGAAGCGGGCGGTGACCGTCTCCAACCTAAGCCGCCGCGCCGACGAGCCCCGCCGCAACCGCATCATTCCCCTCCGCATTTATATCAGCGTCCAGAACGGCCGCCAGCACCTCATCGCCTACCAGCCCGACTTCAACTGCATCAAGTCCTTCCGATTGGATTACCTTTCGGCGGTCAGATTGGAGGATGTATCCCCCCGTTTTGACGAGCTCCGCGCCGAGCTGGACCGGATGGAGCCCTATATGTGGGGAGTCACCTCCCGCCGCAATAAGCTGGGTGAGGATCGCCTGGAGCACGTGGAGTTCATCATCCGCGTGGACGCAGGGGAAGAACATATCGTCCGGAGATTGGAGCGGGAAAAGCGGGTCGGACGGGTGGAGCGGGTGGACGACACCCACTACCGCTTCGTGGCCGACGTCTACGATACGGGGGAAATGGTGCCCTGGATCCGCACCTTTATTTGCCGCATCACCCAAATGAACTTCTCCAACCGTACCGTGGAAAACAAATTCAAGGCCGACGTGGACGCCATGTACTGCCTGTACGGGTTAGACAAGGAGGGAGAAGCATGATCTTCAACGAGCTCTATTCCGCCTACTACAACACCGTCGCGGCCATCATAGGCCGACTCATCGAGGGGGACTGCGACGAGCGGGAGCTTCACCGCGTCGTGGAGGATATGGCCTTCGGAGAAAGTGCTCTCACCATTCTGCCCGCCTTGAAGAGCGGCAGATGGCAGCTCGCCCGCCCCGATCTGACCACTCCCATCACCCACAAGCCCACTCTGCCCCTGACTGCCCTTCAAAAGCGGTGGCTCAAAGCCATTTCCCTGGATCCCCGCATGAAGCTTTTCGGGGTAACGCTCACGGGGCTGGAGGATGTAGAACCCCTGTTCACCCCCGACGACTACCGTATCTACGACCGCTACGCCGACGGCGACCCCTACGGCGACGAGGCCTAT
>JAGBAS010000081.1 GCA_017938885.1 Clostridia bacterium | reverse complement strand
GGGCATCCTGGAGGAGTGCGGCGTGGAGCTGCTGGGCACCAGCTACGAGTCCATCCAGCGGGCCGAGGACCGCGAGGAGTTCAAGGAACTGTGCCTGGAGCTGGGCGAGCCCGTCATCCCCTCCCAGATCACCTACAATCTGGAGGAGGCCAAGGCGGCGGCCGCTCGCATCGGCTACCCCGTGGTGCTTCGCCCCGCCTTCACCCTGGGCGGCACCGGCGGCGGCTTTGCCAACAATGAGGCCGAGCTGGTGGAGATCGGTATCAACGCCTTCAAGCTCTCCCCCGTCCATCAGGTGCTCATCGAGAAGAGCGTCAAGGGCTACAAGGAGATCGAGTTTGAGGTCATGCGCGACTCCAGCGACCACGCCATCACCATCTGCGGTATGGAGAACATCGACCCCGTGGGCGTCCACACCGGCGACTCCATCGTGGTGGCTCCCATCATGACCCTGTCCGAGCATGACCAAAAGATGCTCAACGACTCCGCCATCAAGCTCATCCGCGAGCTGAAGATCGAGGGCGGCTGTAACGTCCAGTTCGCTCTGAACCCCCATACCAGCGAGTACTACCTCATCGAGGTCAATCCCCGCGTCTCCCGCTCCTCGGCTCTGGCCTCCAAGGCCTCGGGCTACCCCATCGCCCGCGTTACCGCCAAGATCGCCGTGGGCATGACCCTGGAGGAGATCAAGATCGCCAACACCAACGCGGCCTTCGAGCCTTCCCTGGACTACTGCATCGCCAAGCTCCCCCGCTTCCCCTTCGATAAGTTCACCACCGCCTCCAACACCCTGGGTACCCAGATGAAGGCCACGGGTGAGGTCATGGGCATTGGCTCTACCCTGGAGGAGTGCCTCCTGAAGGGTATGCGCTCCCTGGAGGTGGGTGTCAACCACGTCTACCATCACAAGTTCGATCATATGTCCACCGAGGACATCCTGGAGTATATCAAGGAGTTCCGAGACGACAACATCTTCGCTATCGCCGAGCTGGTCTATCGTGGTGTGACTGTGGAGAAGCTCCACGAGATCACCATGATTACCCCCTACTTCCTGGAGGCCATCAAGCGCATCGTGGACATGGAGGAGACCCTGAAGGCTCATCCCTACGATCTGGAGACGCTGACCGCCGCCAAGAAGATGGGCTTCTCGGATAAGTACGTGGCCAGGATGTGGAAGTGCGGCGAGCTGGACATCTTCGGCTTCCGCAAGGAGCATAACCTGTTCCCCGTGTTCCGTATGGTGGATACCTGCCATACCGGCGCCTACATTCCTTACTTCTACTCCTCCTACACCGGGGAGAACGCTTCGGTCTTGACCGACAAGAAGAAGATCGTGGTGCTGGGCGCAGGCCCCATCCGCATCGGCCAGGGCGTTGAGTTCGACTACTCCACCGTCCACGCCGTCACCACCATCAAGAATTCGGGCTACGAGGCCATCATCATCAACAACAACCCCGAGACGGTCTCCACCGACTACACCACCGCCGACAAGCTCTACTTCGAGCCCCTGACCCCCGAGGACGTCATGAACATCATCGAGTTCGAGAAGCCCGAGGGCGTCATCGCCTCCCTGGGCGGTCAGACCGCCATCAACCTGGCACAGCCCCTCTATGACAGAGGTGTGAAGATCATCGGCACCGACTGCCAGGCCATCGACCGCGCCGAGGACAGAAACGCCTTTGAGAACCTCCTCAACGAGCTGAACATCCCCCGCGCCAAGGGTAAGGCCGTCACCAAGATGGAGGACGGCATCGCCGCCGCCCGCGAGATCGGCTACCCCGTGCTGGTCCGTCCCTCCTTCGTGCTGGGCGGCCGCGCCATGCAGATCGTGGGCAACGAGGAGCAGCTGCGCCACTACCTCAAGACCGCCGTTGAGATCGACGAGGACAAGCCTGTCCTGGTGGACAAGTACATCAGCGGTAAGGAGGTGGAGGTGGACGCCATCTGCGACGGCCGCAATGTCTTCGTCCCCGGCATCATGGAGCTGGTGGAGCGCACCGGTGTCCACTCGGGCGACTCCATTTCGGTCTATCCTCCCTTCTCCATCTCCGACAAGGTGAAGGGCATCATCCTCCAGTACGCCAAGGCTCTGGGCCTGGGCATCGGCATCGTGGGTCTGTACAACATTCAGTTCATCGTGGACGAGCATGAGGACGTCTACATCATCGAGGTCAACCCCCGCTCCTCCCGTACCGTCCCCTTCCTGTCCAAGGCCACGGGCTACAGCCTGGCCGATATCGCCACCGAGGTGATCCTGGGCAAGTCCCTCAAGGAGCTGGGTATCTTCGATATCTACCCCGAGGAGAAGAAGCGCTGGTACGTCAAGGTCCCCGTGTTCTCCTTCAACAAGCTTCGGGGTCTGGACGCCTACCTCTCCCCCGAGATGAAGTCCACGGGTGAGGCCATCGGCTACGACGACAAGCTCTACCGCGCCCTTTACAAGGCCCTCCAGGCCTCGGGCATCAAGCTCCAGAACTACGGTACCGTCTTTGCCACCATCGCCGACAAGGACAAGCCCGAGTGCCTGCCCTTGATCCGCCGCTTCTACAATCTGGGCTTCAACATCGAGGCCACCAGCGGCACCGCCCGCTTCCTCAAGGAGAACGGCATCCGCACCCACGTGGTGGCCAAGCTGGACGAGGACAGCGACGAGATCCGCGAGAAGCTGGCCCAGGGCCACATCGCCTACGTCATCAACACCCGCGACGTGGACTCCATGGGCTCCGCCAACGACGGCGCTCTGATCCGCCGCTTCGCTATCGAGAACAACGTCACCATCATGACCTCTCTCGACACCGTCCGCGTTCTGCTGGACGTGCTGGAGGAGACGACGTTGACCATTTCTACCATTGATTCGTAAGAAGAAAGAGGGCGCACACGTAGGTGCGCCCCTACCCCCTCGGATGGGGGCGCAAACCTTATGATCTGACGGTAGGGGCGCATCTTGCCGAGCTTGCTCGGCGGTGTCCGCCCGACATAAAGCGAAATATGTATTTGATCGTGGAGACAACATGAAACAAGGAATTTTTGAGATCAAGAGCAATATCGCCCTGACCGCCACCGTTTACAAGATGGTGCTGGTGGGCGACACCTCGGATGTGACAGCCCCCGGCCAGTTCGTCAACATCCTCTTGGACGGCCTCTTCCTCCGCAGACCCATCTCGGTCAACGAGTGTGTCGGCGATGAGCTGACCCTCATCTACAAGGTAGTCGGCAAGGGCACCGAGCAGATGGCTAAAATGAACGCGGGGCAGACCTTGGACGTGCTGACGGGTCTGGGCAACGGCTACGATCTGTCCAAGGCCGGCGACCTCCCCCTGCTCATCGGCGGCGGCGTGGGCGTGCCTCCCCTGTATATGCTGGCGCGCCAGCTCCGCGAGGCAGGGAAGGAGGTCAGCGTCATCCTCGGCTTCAATACCAAGGAGGAAGTTTTCTGCGAGGAGGACTTCAAGGCCCTGGGCTGTGACGTGACCGTCACCACCGTGGACGGCTCCTACGGCGTCAAGGGCTTCGTGACGAACGCCCTTCCCGAGAACTATACCTACTTCTACACCTGCGGCCCCGAGCCTATGCTCAAGGCGGTCTACAAGGCCACCGTCACCGACGGTCAGTTCAGCTTTGAGGAGCGCATGGGCTGCGGCTTCGGGGCCTGCATGGGCTGCTCCTGCAAGACCGTCACGGGCAACAAGCGCATCTGCAAGGAAGGTCCCGTGCTGACAAAGGAGGACATCATATGGGAAGCGTAAACACCAAAGTGACCCTCTGCGGCATCGAGATGGATAATCCCATCATCCCCGCCAGCGGCACCTTCGGCTTCGGCTACGAGTTCGCCGAGCTGTACGACATCAACTGTCTGGGTACCTTCTCCTTTAAGGGCACCACCAAGGATCCCCGCTTCGGCAACCCCACCCCCCGCATCGCCGAGTGCTACGCGGGTATGATTAATGCCGTAGGACTGCAAAATCCGGGTGTGGAGAAGGTCATCTCCGAGGAGCTGCCCCGCCTGGCCAAGTGCTTCCACAAGCCCGTCATGGCTAACGTCAGCGGCTTTGCCATCGAGGACTACGCCTACACCTGTGAGAAACTGGACAAGGAGGATCAGGTGGGTTGGCTGGAGGTCAATGTCTCCTGCCCCAACGTCCACGGCGGCGGGATGAGCTTCGGTACTCAGCCCGAGGCAGCAGCGGCTGTGACCCGCGCGGTCAAGGCTGTGACCAAAAAGCCTGTCATTATCAAGCTTTCTCCCAACGTCACCGATATCGTCTCCATCGCCAAGGCCTGCGAGGAGGCGGGGGCTGACGGCATCAGCCTCATCAATACCCTTCTGGGTATGCGGATCAACCTGAACACCCGTAAGCCCGTCATCGCCAACAAGATGGGCGGCTTCTCGGGCCCCGCCATCTTCCCCGTGGCGGTGCGGATGGTCTACCAGGTGGCTCACGCCGTGTCCATCCCCGTGGTGGGCATGGGCGGCGTATCCTCTGCCGAGGATGTGATCGAACTCATGCTGGCGGGCGCAACTGCCGTTGAAGTAGGCGCGGCCAACCTGGTTAATCCCTTCGCTTGCCGCGATATTATCAACGACCTGCCCCGCGTCATGGAGAAGTACCGCATTCAGAATTTGACCGACATCATCGGTCAGGCGTGACCGCCAAATCGGCATAAAGAAAGGGGTACTGCTATGCAATACGAGAAGATCTACCTGAAGGAAGGCCGTCCCGACGTATATCTGGAGACCTATATTTCGGATTCTCTGCCCAACGTGACCCGCAAGGCCATTCTGGTGATCCCCGGCGGCGGTTACGGCGGTGTCTGTGCCGACCGTGAGGGCGAGCCCATCGCGCTGGCCTTCATGCCCTACGGCTACAACGGCTTCGTGCTTCACTATACGGTGGGGCGCAAGGAGCCCTACCCCGCCCAGCTCCGCGAGGTCACGCTGGCCATCAAGCACATCAAGGACAACGCCGACAAGTACGGCATTGATCCCGATCAGCTCTTCGTGACGGGCTTCTCGGCGGGAGGCCATCTCACCGCCTGCGCGGGTGTGTTCTGGAACAGACCCGAGGCCACCGAGGGCTTGGATATCCCCTACGGCTACAACAAGCCACGGGGCATCATGCCCATCTACCCCGTCATCAGCATGAAGGGACACGGCTTCAGCATCAAGAATCTGCTCTGCAAGGACGACCCCACCAAGGAAGAGACGGATTACGTCAGTGTGGATCAGCACGTGAGTGCCGACAGCTCCCCCGTGTTCATCGTCCACAGTGCCGACGACGAGCTGGTGGATGCCCGCAACTCTCTGGATCTCGCCATGGCCTACGCCAACGCGGGAGTCCCCTATGAGATCCACATTTTCCCCCACGCCCAGCACGGATGTGCTTTGGGCAACGCCATCACCGACATGGGCAACCCCAACTGGAACGATCCCATGATCGCCCGCTGGGTGGAAATGGCAGCTTACTGGGCGGAGCATACCTGCAAATGATATGAGACCCAGGTAGGGGCGCACCTATGTGTGCGCCCGAGTCACCGTAATGATAGGACGGGCGCACACGCAGGTGCGCCCCTACCGAAATATACTGTAACAACAACAAACACATAAAGGAGAAACAAAAAATGGGAAAAGACGTCATCGTAGCCTGCGATTTTGACAGCGCAGAAAAGGTATTCGCGTTCCTCGATCTCTTCGAGGGCCTGGACAGAAAGCCCTTCGTGAAGATCGGCATGGAGCTGTACTACGCCGAGGGCCCCGCCATCGTCCGTGAGATCAAGGCCCGCGGCCACAAGATCTTCCTCGACCTCAAGCTCCACGATATTCCCAACACCGTCAAGAAGTCCATGGCCGTCCTCTCCCGCCTGGACGTGGACATGACCAACCTTCACGCCGGCGGTACCATCCCCATGATGGAGGCCGCTCTGGAGGGTCTGACCCGTCCCGACGGCACCCGCCCCATCCTCATCGCCGTGACCCAGCTCACCTCCACCGACCAGGAGCATATGACCAACGACCTGCTCATCGACCATCCCGTGGCCGACGTGGTCATGCACTACGCCCACAACGCCAAGATCGCCGGTCTGGACGGCGTGGTCTGCTCTCCCCTGGAGGCAGGCAAGGTCCACGAGAAGTGCGGCGAGGGCTTCGTGACCGTGACCCCCGGTGTCCGCTTCGCCGACGGCGACAAGGGCGACCAGAAGCGCGTCATGACCCCCGAGGAGGCCAAGAAGATCGGCTCCGACTACATCGTGGTGGGCCGTCCCATCACCGCCGCCGCCGATCCCGTGGCCGCCTATCAGAGATGTGTGGCTGAGTTCTGCGACTGACCAGGGCTCTGCCCTGGACCCGCTTAAGGGACTTTTGCAAAAGTCCCTTAAGAATCCCCAAAACCTTCAAAAAAGGATTAAGAGGGAATATGATGGACAAAACGTACATTCTGTTCGATCTGGACGGTACCTTGACCGATCCCGGCACGGGCATCACCAATTCGGTGGCTCATGCGCTGGCGCACTTTGGCATCACCGTGACCGACCGCACCGAGCTGTACCGCTTCATCGGCCCGCCGCTGATGGATTCCTTCATGGAATACTACGGCTTCACCGAGGAGCAGGCCGTCGAGGCGGTGAAGGTCTACCGCGAGTATTTTGCCGACCGAGGCTGGGCGGAGAATACCGTTTACGAGGGCATTGAGACCCTGCTGGCCGAGCTGGCCGCCGCAGGGAAGGTTCTGCTGGTGGCTACATCCAAGCCCCAGGTATTCGCTGAGCGGATCCTGACCCATTTCGGCCTGGACAAGTATTTCACCCACATTTGCGGTGTGGCTTTACAGGCACCACGCGGCTACAGCAAGGCCGACGTCATCCGCGAGGCTCTGGACAGAGCGGGAGTAAATGACCTTTCCTCCGCCGTGATGGTGGGTGACCGCCACCACGATATTGACGGTGCCAAGGCTGTGGGACTGGATTCCATCGGTGTCCTGTACGGCTACGGCGACCGAGCCGAGCATGAGACTGCGGGAGCGGATGCCATTGTCGAGGGTGTGAATGCCCTCCGTACATTGCTTTTGAAATAAAACACAAGGAGATATACAAAATGGAAAGCTACAAGAGAGAATTTATTGAATTTTTGCAGTCTGCCGGGGTTCTGAAGTTCGGTGACTTCACCGCCAAGAGCGGCCGCAAGATCCCCTACTTCATCAACGCCGGTATGATTAAGACCGGAAACGACATCGCCCGTCTGGGTGAGTTCTACGCCAAGGCTTATTTTGAGAAGCTGGGCGCCAAGCAGGCCGTCCTCTACGGTCCTGCCTACAAGGGCATCTCCCTGTCGGTGTCCGCCGCCGTGGCTCTGTCCAAGAACGGCCTGAACGTGCCCTTCTTCTTCAACCGCAAGGAGGTCAAGGATCACGGCGAGGGCGGTACCTTCGTAGGCTACGTCCCCACCCCCGGTGAGGAGATCGTCATCATCGAGGACGTCATCACCGCCGGCACCGCCATCCGCGAGAGCATGGAGATTCTCTCCCACGTGGAGGGCACCAAGGTGGCCGCTACCTTCATCATGGTAGACCGCAAGGAGAAGGGCCAGACCGACAAGGGGGCCATGCAGGAGATCGAGGAGCAGTTCGGCTTCCCCGTGTACTCCATCGTGGATGTTTACGACATCATTGAGTACCTGGAGGAGGACCCCGCCAACGAGGAGAACGTCACCCGTATCAAGAATTATCTGGCCGTTTACGGCGCAAAGGCATAAGGCTTAAAGGCCTGAGCGCACAGACGCGAAAGGAGAGACAAATGTCGAAAAGTCTCATCAATATCTCCGATTTGTCGGTGGCCGAGCTGGATGAGCTTATTGCCGTTGCCAACGACATGATGGACGACCCCGCCAAATACGCTGAGGTCTGTCGCGGCAAGAAACTGGCGACCCTGTTCTACGAGCCCTCCACCCGTACCCGCCTGTCCTTTGAGGCGGCTATGCTGGAGCTGGGAGGCAGTGTGCTGGGCTTTTCCGAGGCCAACAGCTCCTCCGCCGCCAAGGGTGAGTCTGTGGCCGACACCGCCAAGGTCATCAGCTGCTACGCCGACATCATCGCCATGCGCCACCCCAAGGCGGGTGCGCCCTACGTGGCATCGGTCAACGCCACCATTCCCGTCATCAACGCAGGTGACGGCGGTCACAGCCACCCCACCCAGACCCTCACAGACCTGCTTACCATCTCCCGCGAGAAGGGACGGCTGGATCACCTGACCGTGGGGCTTTGCGGAGACCTGAAATACGGCCGTACCGTTCACTCTCTGATCGATGCCATGTCCCGCTACGAGGGCATCCGCTTCGTGCTCATCTCCCCCGAGGAGCTGTCCCTCCCCGGCTACATCAAGCATGAGGCACTGGCCAAGAGCAACGTGACCTACACCCAGACCACCAGCCTGGAGGAGGCTATGCCCGAGCTGGATATTCTGTATATGACCCGTATCCAGAGAGAACGCTTCGCCGATCCCACCGAGTACGAGCGGCTGAAGGACAGCTATATCCTCACCCCCGAAAAGCTGGAGCACGCCAAGTCCGATCTGGCTATTCTCCATCCCCTGCCCCGTGTCAACGAGATCAGCGTCAAGGTGGACGACGATCCCCGCGCTTGCTACTTCCGCCAGGCTCTTTGCGGTAAGTTCATCCGCATGGCACTCATTCTGAAGCTCCTCCGGGAGGGAAGCGACGGCCGTCCTTCCGCCGATACCCGCGATGGGTGCATGGTCAACACCATCAAGTGCCGCAATCCCCAGTGTATCACCGCCACCGAGCAGGAGCTGGATCACGTCTTCCGTGTGGTCAACCCCGAGATGAAGATCTGCCGTTGCCTGTACTGCGAGGCGAAGGAATATTATCAGGATTAAAAAACATCACATACACATTGAAAAGGAGAAATACGACATGGCCAAGTTTATCAACGAGCCCTCCCATACCTTTAACGAGTACCTGCTCATCCCCGGGTACTCCTCTGCCGAGTGCATCCCCGCCAACGTCACTCTGAAGACCCCTCTGGTCAAGTACAACAAGCGCGCCGGCGAGAAGCCCGCTATTGAAATGAACATTCCCATGATCTCCGCCATTATGCAGTCGGTCTCGGGCGACCGTCTGGCCGTGGCTCTGGCTACCGAGGGCGGCGTGGCCTTCATCTATGGTTCCCAGACCATCGAGGACGAGGCCGCTATGGTGAAGCGCGCCAAGTCCCACAAGGCAGGCTTTGTCAAGAGCGATTCCAACCTCTCGCCCGACATGACCATGGCCGACGTGGTTCGCCTCAAGGAGCAGACCGGTCACAACACCATGGCGGTTACCGACGACGGTACGCCCGATGGTAAGCTGGTGGGCATCGTTACCGGCCGTGACTACCGCGTCAGCCGTATGGACCCTGCCACCAAGGTCTCCGAGTTCATGACTCCTCTGGATAAGCTCATCACTGCTCCCGAGGGCACCACCTTGAAGGAGGCCAACGACATCATCTGGGATCACAAGCTCAATTCCCTGCCCATCGTTTCGGATGACGGCCGTCTCTGCTACTTCGTCTTCCGCAAGGACTACGACACCCACAAGCAGAACCCCAACGAGCTGCTGGATGCCTCCAAGCGGTATGTGGTGGGCGCAGGCATCAACACCCGTGACTACGCCGAGCGTGTGCCCGCTCTGGTGGAGGCCGGTGTGGACGTGCTGTGCATTGATTCCTCCGAGGGCTTCTCCGAGTGGCAGAAGCTGACCTTGGATTGGATCCGATCCAAGTACGGTGACAGCGTGAAGGTGGGAGCAGGAAACGTGGTGGATGCCG
>JAGBAS010000080.1 GCA_017938885.1 Clostridia bacterium | reverse complement strand
TAAGGGACTTTTGAAAAAGTCCCTTAAGAATCCCCAAAACTTTTAAATAATAATCTTATTTATCAATGCTTTTTCAAAGTTTTTGGAGTTCTTAGTACCTTTTTTCTGAAAGGTTCTAAGCCGCCGGAGGCCGTTCCCCCGCTCCCCGATAAACCCCAATTTGAAAGTGTGTCTGAGCTTCAGCCCATACGGCAAGCTCCCCCGCCCACCGATGAGCGAAACGAGGGAGCCGGAACAGTATGTTGAATATTACTTACAGAACTCCACAGCGGCGTCAGCAGCAGAGGCAGCGTCGGGGGTGTAGATATCCGCGCCGATCTTCTTGCAGTAGTCCTCGTTGACAGGCGCGCCGCCGATCATGATCTTGACCTTGTCCCGCACGCCCATCTCGATGGCCTTCTTGACCACGTCCTCCATGACCCCCATGGTGGTGGTCAGCAAGGCAGAGCAGCAGATGACCTGGCAGTTCTGGTCGATGGCGGTCTGGACGAAGGTCTCGGGAGAGACGTCGGTACCCAGATCGACCACCTCCAGGCCCTTGCCCTCCAACATCATCTTGACCAGGTTCTTACCGATGTCGTGAAGGTCGCCCTGCACGGTACCGATACAGACCTTGCCCGTAGCCTGCACGCCGGCGGCGGCCAGATGGGGCTTCAGGATGGCGGTACCCTTGTTCATGGCGCGGGCGGCTACCAGCACCTCGGGGACGTAGACCTCGTTGGTCTTGAACTTCTCGCCGATGATGTTCATACCGGCCAACAGACCCTCGTTGAGGATGGCGTCGGGGGCGACACCCTGATCCAGGGCGGTCTGGACAAGCTCGGCCACGATCTTGGCCTTGCCCTTTTGCAGGTTCTCGGAAATGTCGTTCAGAATTGCGATGCTCATGTTGGGTTCTCCTTTGTATTTCATAAAATAATTATCCATGGAATGCATTTCCTCCGCAGGGGATTTACCCTGTCGGTAGGTGTTGGGGGTCATCCCCACGTGGGACTTGAATTGGCGGTAGAAGGTGGGCACGTCCCTCAGCCCACAGGCGTAGACGATCTGCTCGTTGGGCAGCTCAGTCTCCCGCAAAAGGCGGCAGGCCTGCTCCAGACGAACCCGTCGCAGATACTCCCCAAAGCCCTCCCCCGTCACGCGGCGGAAGATGCGGCTCAGATAGGAGGTGCTGATGTAGTGCTCCTCGGCGATGCCCTCCAGCGTCAGCTCCCGCTCCCCGTAGCGCGCCATGACAGTACGGATAACCGAAAGCACCAGCAGACGCTCCTTGGGGCGGGGGGTATCCTCGCTCTGCTCTCGCTGGGAGGCGTAACGCCCCATCATAATGAGGAGATTGATAAGGTAGGACTTCACCGCCATCTCCCATTCGGGACGTCTGCGGTCCAGCTCCTTCTCCATGCGGGTCAGGGTCCTGTCCACGTCCGCCAGGGTGCGGGAGGTCAGCATGACGTAGACCGTCAGGGGGTCCTCGCGGAAGACTCCGTAGCAGTAGCGGGGATGGTCGGGATCGGCGGCCTCGCCGTCAAAGATATCGGCGGGATCGAAGATGATGTTGCACACCGTGGGACACGCCCCGTCCTCGGCGGCGAAGTAGGCGTGGGGAACTCCCCCTCGGATGATGAAGGTATCCCCCGCGCCGCACTCCGTGCGTTCCTCGTAAGTACAGTGGATGCCCTTCCCCGCCAGCACGATGCTCACCTCCACGAAATCGTGAAGATGGAGCTGGGAGAGGGCGGTCTCGGGGGCATAGACCGTCTCCACGGTGACGCGATTGACAAAGAGGGGATCACCCTTCAGAAAATCCGTCTTGCGCAGACGGATGGGTGCCGTAGCCTCACCCGTTCCGTCGTAGTTTTTGGTCAAAGGATATCCCTCCTTCCACGATCGTCGATTACAGAGTAGCGTTTTCGGTCTCCTCGGAGACGATCTCCGACCACCGCCACAAGCGGGCAGGGTCGCGCCGTACTGTCGTGATGTCCTTGAGAAGGAGCTCCAGCCGCAGATCATGAGCCTTGGCGGCGGCAATGGTACGGCGGATATCCGCCCGTACCACGTCCTCGTCGAAGGTCTCGGTGGCCAAATAGGCGGGAGTCGGCTTATTGGACATGATGTATTTTGGGGGCAAGGTCGCGGCGAAATGCTCGCGGTCGCTCCAGGGACTACAAGAGACCTTGCGGATGTTGGGCATCCGATCAATAATCGGCAAACGATCGTCCAACCGCTCACAGCAGCCGTAGTACACCGAGCCGAACCGTTCAAAGATACGGCTCATGTAGGGCACCTCGAACTCGGCGTTGATAGCGGGGGACACGGCGGTGAAGAGCTGTGCCATGCTGTACGTCCAGCCGTCGTAGGTGGTGGGATGGGCGGGATCCATCTTGTCTGTGGGCAGGGAATCCGAGAAAGTATAGGAGCAGTGGCAGTAGTTGGAGGTCACGTCGTACAGCCCCGGCTTGTTGATCTGATCTACCTGGGCCAGAAAGGCGTTGGTGTACCTGTCCATGATGGCATGGATCAGCTCGGGACGCTCCAAAAGGTCGATGTAGCAGTTCTCCACGCCCTTCCAGAAGGTGATCTGATCCCACAGTCCCGAATGGAGCATGATCCCCCGCAGTCTGACGGGGGCGACTCCGTCAAAAATATCGTGGGCGGCATCCAGAATGGCGGCCTCGGCGTCACGGTCCAGCTCCAGAACAGGGTTACGGATCTTATCCACGTCGGCAAGCTCTTCCAACTGATCCTCAAACAGGTGGGTCTGAATCTGCCCTGCGGAACTGTGTGCCAGAGGGCGGTGGTCATGCCGAAGCCCGTGTTGCGGATGGGTCGGTTCAGGGAGATATAGGGATTGAGCACCATGTCGGCAGGCAGATGCTCCCACTTGTAGATCTCGGCGCGAAGCTCCCATTCCACCGCGCGGAAGTAGGGGTCCTCCACCTTGCAGTGCAGAAATTCATCCACGGCCAGCTCCCCCCACGGGATCTGATCGATGGTGACCATGGGCTTTTGCATATGCCCGTCGTTCAAGGCCCGCCACAGCTCCCGCTTTTGCGTATTGCGTTCGGATACGGCGTACGCCATGTAGCGCTCGGCCAGGGCGCGGAGGATATGGCGATCGTTTGCGGTAACGGTCATAGGCTTCTCCTTACGGGGATCACAGGCGGATCTTCTTGATCTCCTCGGCGTAGTACTGCACCAGCTCGAACTTGGTGCCGGGCATGAGTCGGTGGTCGGGGCAGGGGATGAAGCCGCCCAGAGAGGCCAGCCGCTTCATGCGCTCGATCTCGGCATCCACGGCGGCCTTGTCCTTGCGGAGGGCGGTCTTGTCCATGCCGCCCACACCCAGCATACCCTTACCGAATTTCTTACGGGCAGGCTCGAACTGGTCGCCCCAGACCCCCACCTCAATGGGGAACATGGTGTTGACGCCGTTCTCAAACCAGGTAGGCAGCAGCTTCTCGGTGACGCCGTCGCAGTCCAGAGAGATGATGTCGATGCCGTACTGATGGCAGAGGTCGTTGCGCTTCTTGTAGTGCTTGGCGCAAAGCTCGTCGAAGATCTCGGGAGAGAGCAGGGGGCCGTTCTTGAAGCAGATATCCTCCCAGTAGTGAGCGAAATCAAATTTCGCGCCCGTCTCCAGCACTGCCCTCACGCACTCGTACTGCATATCGGCGTAGGTGTCCACGATGTCGGCCAGCAGATCCTCGTCCTCGTCATACATGAGGTAACTCATGCCCACCACCGAAACGATGTCACGGATCTGGCCCATGACGGATCCCAGGTGGAGGGCGATGGGGGTCTCCATGTCCCGGGTCTCGTTGAAATGCTTATAGTGCTCGGTCGCCACCCGCTCGGGGAAGAACTGCATCTTGGGGCGGTAGAGGGTCTCGAAGGCCTCCCTGTCCTTGAGCAGGTAATCGTCCCCCGAGGGGATGGAGGTGATGCCGGGCTTGATCTTCTCGATCAGACCCACGTGGTTCTGCACGCGGCGGGTCCCGTCGGGAAGGGTCTCCAGCACCTTGGTCTCAAAATGGGGCCACAGGCCGTTGTTGGTGCCGGTACAGCTGTTCCAGTTGAAGTCCCAGCCGATGAGCCTGTCCAGCTCCTTGTCCTTGGGGCTGTTGTCGTAGTTGCCCTCGGCCAGCTCGCGGGGGATCTTTCTTTGCTCGGCCCACTCCACCAGCAGCTCGGCCCAGTAGCCGAAATGGACGGCTGGCATGCGGTCTGCGGGCTTGTAATGCAGGATATTCATGGCGCGTTCGCGGTTGGTCATGATGGGTCTGTCTCCTTATTTCAAATTTGGGTTTGCAGGGGAGAACGCCGCGTTCCTTAGCCTTCCCCAGCGGGGAAGGTGGCACGCCCGAAGGGCGTGACGGATGAGGAGAGCGGGTTGCAGAAAGCTTTCTTGGTGTTAGTTATTTGGTTGTTTTTGGCTTTATTTATCAAGGAAAAACCACACCCATAAAGTCTACTTGTGTGGCTCTCCTCATCCACCGCTTCGCGGTCCCCCTTCCCCGCTGGGGAAGGCTAAGGAACGCGGCTACCTCTGCAATTTACAGAGCTTTACAATCACCTATGTAGATTCAATGGGATCGGTGAAAAGAACCGGCACCAGATACGCGCCCCAGTCCTCGTCACGCCAGTACACGTTGTCGCGGGTTGCAATCACCCGCTCATCGGGGATCAGGTGGTTTTCGTTGGTATAGAAAGCACCCTGCTGAGAGCTGAGAGGGCCGCTGACCATACAACCGCAATCACGGCAAAAGAAATAGCGTTCTGCACACACGTGGGTTCCGGTGTATTCCTTTTCCTCGATCGTGTGCGTTCGCTTCAGCTGCCGTTTTTTCGTGTCGTACTGGCCGAGAGGCTTGACCATGTATACGACCAGGGTTGCGGTCGCATCCTTTTTGTGGGAAAAATTGCTCACCACCGAGATGCGGTTGCCGTATTTGAGTTCATTCTGATAGATCGCTTGTATGGCGGGGCATAATGTCAACATATGCTCACTCCCTCGCCAGCTTGTAGATCAGATCGTAGGCAAATTCCAGATCCTCGATCGAGCAGTGGTTCTGCACGAAATGGGTGGTGCAGACCAGCCACCGCTTGCCGCGGAGCAGGCCGAATACCCGACGGATCTCGGCCTCCAGCTCGTCGCGGGGCATGAGACCGATGGCGTACTGGACGCAGATACCGCCCAGGATGGCGAACTTGTCGGAATACTTCTCCAGGTAAGTGTCGTAGGACATCCCCGCCCGCTCCTGCCAAGGGTGTACCACGTCAAGGCCCAGATCCACCAGCCCATCGGCCACCTTCATGACACAGCCGTCGGAGTGGAGACTGCACAGGCACCCGCGGGCGTGGACGTGATCCACCACCTTCTTGAAGTGGGGGTAGATGATCTGACGCCACAGCTCGGGGCTGAACATGAGGTCCTTCTGGGCGCCCCAGTCATCCGAGATGTGGATCATGTCCACACCCAGGTCGAGGCAGTGATCCGCGAATTGGATGGTCCACTCGGCCTGGCGGCGGTACAGCTCGTTCAGCTCGTCGGGGTAGACGGCCAGCCACATGAGGTGGTTCTCAATGCCGAACAGACCGTTGAAGTTCTCGAAAAAGCCGGGGGTCTGGACGTAGCAGAAGCGGTCTCTCGCCTTGTGGTGAGCCATGGCCAGGCGGATGTTCTCGTAGTCGGCCAGGTTGTGGGGATCGCTGAAGATAGGCTGATCCACCAGAAGATCCGGGGTCAGGTCCTCGCTCTCCAGAGGGGCGATGGTGTTGATGAGGGGACGGTTGAAGGGATCGGGACCGCCGAAGATATGGGCGATATCGAACTCATACTTGTCCTCCATAGCGGCCACAGAGCCCCAATGCTCGGTGATCTCTGCCCCCAGATTTCCCGCGACCCAGCCGTAGATGGGCTGGCGGTCGTAGGGCTGGCCCAGAATAGCGGCGCGGACTCTCTCGGTACTGTTCATACAGCATACCTCCATTATATCGTTGGGGTCATTATACCACATTATCCCACCCCAAAAAATAGGGTGTGATTGTTTTTACACCACAAATTCAGCAATAAAACCACACAGCTTAACTTCGCCTCCATTATACCACAAAACCTGCTCCTTGACAAGCCCTTTTGATGAAAAAAGCACGACTCTCCGTTCCTTTGCGGAGAGCCGTGCCCAAAACTTATTCGGAGTAGATCATGCCAATCCCCTGCTCCAGCTGGGCGGCGGAGATCATGCCCGTGGCGTAAGCGACGGGCTCCCCCTCGGCACTGATGAAGTAGGTCTGGGGAATGGAACGGACACCATAGACCGTGGCGGCCTCATAGGCGGTGTCGTAGTAAACCGGGAAGGTATAGCCCTCCGACTGAATAAAGCTCTTGGCAATATCCACCGTCTCCCGCTGATTATCGGTGAGGTTGACCATGAGGAAGGTGACGCGGCCGTCGTATTTCTTGCAGGCCTCTTCAAAGTCGGGCAGCTCGGCCTTACAAGGCGGGCACCAGCTCGCCCAGAAATTCAGGACGATGGGCTTGCCGAAGAAATCCGAAAGCTTGACTTGATTCCCCTCCCCGTCCAGGACGGTGAAGTCGGGAGCCTTGTCGGAGCTCTCTGCCTCGGTATGAGCCTCGGAATCGGCTTGGGTATCGGTTGACGGAGGAATGGTATCGGCTTGGGTATCGGCGGCGACAGAGTCCGTGGTCTCCTCCTGCGGGTAGGTCTCAATGCCGCCTCCGATGACCGTGCAGGAGGCCGCCGTCAACAGCAGACTCAGCGTAAGAAGGGAGATCAGCATACGGATCGATAAACGCTTCATATATAAAAATCCTTTCTTTTGATTTTCTACGGTCTCATTATAGCATAAAACCCGCCGTTTGTCCACATTCCCCGCGAAAAAAATTTGTGCGGGATGCGTTTTCTTCCATACCTTGGGTGAATGGACGGTGCCAAAACGGCGCAAACTACGGATTACAGGACGCATCCAAGTGTTTCGCGTCCGCCGCCCGTGGGCGGTAAATCCAACAAGAGAGGTTATATTCATGAAATTCATCATAAAACTGACCGCTCTGGCTCTGTCCCTTGCCACCCTGGGCAGTATGATTGCGGCCTGCTCGCGGGACGGGTCGGGCGATGGCGGAAGCGGCGGAGGCGACGGTAAGAAGACTGTCACCCTGACTGTATGGGGTGCACAGGAGGATCAGCAGATGCTCAAGGAAATGTGCGATGCCTACGCGCGGGAGAATACCGAGGTCACCTACAAGTTCAACTTCGGCGTACTGGGGGAGGGTAACTCCTCCGATAAAATTCTCAACGACGTGGAAGCCGGCCCCGATATATTCAATTTTCCCAGCGACCGCATCAACACCTTTTACGCCGCAGGAGCCCTGGCCCGCATCGGCGGGGACTTGGAGACCGCCGTCAAGGCCGAGAACGCCGAGGGGGCGGTGGATGCCGCCACGGTAAAGGTCAACGGCGAGGACCACCTCTACGCCTTTCCCGTGACGGGGGACAACTGCTATTTCCTCTACTACGACAAGAGCGTGTTCAAGAACCCCACGGATCTCCAAAGCCTGGACAAGATCCTGGATACCGCCGAGGCGGCGGGCAAGAAGGTGCACTTCAAGATCAACGACGACGGCTGGTATCTGGCCTCCTTCTTTTTCGCGGATGAGGATCTGAAATACGACGTCACCTACAACGACCGCATGGTGGAGGAGAAGATCGCCATCAACTTCGACACCGAGGACGGTCTGGAGGTCATGAAATCCATCCGCCACTATATCGGCCGGGACGGCTTCGTGGCCCAGACAGACGACTCCAAGATCATCGCCGCCTTCACCCCCGATAAAAACGGAAAGAGGGAAGCCGCCGCCGCTGTCAGCGGCACCTGGAACGCCACCACCATCAAGCAGTTGTTAGGCGACGACATGGGTGTCTGCATCCTCCCCACCGTCAAAATGGACGGCGAGGACGTGCGGCTCTCGGGCTTCATGGGCTACAAGCTCATGGGGGTCAACGGCTACAGCCAAAACAAGGGCGAGGCTACCAAGCTGGCCGCCTACCTGACGAACGAGCAGAACCAGCTCAAGCGCTTCAAGGACAGAGGCTTCGCCCCCACCAACAAAAAGGCGGCGGCTACCACGGAAGTGATGAACGATCCCGTCATCTCGGTGGTGCTGGAGCAGGCCGCCTACAACCGCTCTCAAAAGAACGTCCCCTCCACCTTCTGGACCCCCATGGCCTCCCTCATCACCCCCCTCGTCACCGCCAAGGCCGAGGGCAAGGTCGTGACGGATGAGCAGATGATGGGATATCTGGAGGCATTGTGTAAGCAGATTCGGAAGGGCTGACCACGCCCCCGAAGGGGACATCTCGCGCCCCCCCTTTGGGGGCGCATATCGATCCGATTCGGGCAAGACCGAATCGGAATATCGAGTGCGAAGTGAAGCGAAGCACATATCGAACGCCGCAAGGCGTATATCGACTGACTCTTCTCTTCGATGTTGTCGATATGCACGAGCGGACGAGTCCACTCGTGCTCGATATACCGCTCGGCGCAGGCCTTCGCGGTTCGATATGCCGCTAAACACGGCTCGATATGCGCCCTTGTGGGCGCAAGAACCCACCGCCAAACCCAAATTTCAAACAAATCCACACATGAACAATCCAACCAACCAAAACTTCCCCTATGTCCCCCAGTCCCCCCTCGTCCGCCTGGGGCGTTCCTTCATAGCCACCCTCAAAGCCGCCCCCCAAAAAGCCGCCTCCCGCGCTACCGGCGTTTTCCACTCCGCCGCCGCCAAGGTTCGGGGCTTCTTCAAAAGCTTCGCCGATGGAGACGCCGCCACCAAGGCCTCCTACCTCATCATGGGACTGGGACACCTGCGGCGCGGCCAGATCGCACGCGGCGTGATCTATCTGCTCCTGCAAGTCCTGTTTATCCTCTACATGGTGACCTTCGGAGGCCGCTTTCTGGGGATGTTCTTTGAGAATTTCTTCACGGGGGGCAACGTCGGGCGGGTGGAGACCCATATCTCGGGGGAATGGGATCCCGAGCTGGGGGAGTACGTCAAGATCGCGGGAGATAACTCCTTCCACATCGTGCTCTACGGCATCCTGACCGTCTTTGTGGTGCTGTTCTTCGTCCTGACCTACCTGCGCTCGGTTCGTGAATCCTACGCCCTGGAGCAGGCCGCCATCATCGGGCGCAGACCCGACGGGATCCGCAAGGATATCGCCCTGCTCTCGGACAGCAAGTTCCACGTCACCCTCCTTTCCCTCCCCATGGTGGGCCTGTTCTTTTTCACCATCATCCCATTGGCCACCATGATCCTCATCGCCTTCACCAGCTACGATGCCAACCACGAGGTACCCGAGCATCTGTTCCAATGGGTAGGATTTCAGAATTTTGGAGATATGCTCTCGGGGGGCTCCTCCCTGGGGGCCACCTTCCGCCGCGTCCTGATCTGGACGCTGACCTGGGCGTTCTTCTCCACCTTTACCAACTACTTCATCGGAATGCTCCTCGCCCTCCTTATCAACAAGAAGGGCATCCGGCTCAAAAAGCTCTATCGCACCCTCTTTGTCGCCACCATCGCGGTGCCCCAGTTCGTCTCCCTCCTCATCCTCTCCAAAATGCTGGACACAGGCGGCGGCACCCTGGGCAGCGGCGGCGGGATCATCACCCAACTCATTGAGAACGTATTCGGCTACCACCTCCAGTTCGGCCTGGACATTCTGACCACCCGTATCTGCATCATTCTGGTGAACCTCTGGATCGGCGTGCCCTACAGTATGCTCCTGTGCAGCGGTATCCTCATGAACATCCCCGAGGATCTCTATGAATCCGCCCGCATCGACCGCACGGGGCCCGTGCGCCGTTTTTTGAAGATCACCCTGCCCTATATGCTCTTCGTGACGGGCCCCTACCTCATCACCCAATTCATCGGGAATCTCAACAATTTCAATGTCATCTTCCTGCTCAGCGGCGGCGGCCCCGGTGATCTTTCCCTCTACACCAACGGAGCCAAGGGCACCGACCTGCTCATCACCTGGCTCTATAAGCTCTCCCTGGGTGCCGACCGCAACTATAAGCTGGCTTCGGTGATCGGTATTCTGGTCTTTCTGATTTCAGCCATCCTATCCCTGGTGGTCTATAACCGATCCTCCGCCGTGAAAGGAGAAGAACACTTCCAATGAACGCAACGCGACCAACCCCAAAAGCGTCTCACCCAAAACGACTCCTGGGTATGCGCGCAAGGCGCGCCGTCGGCAACACGGCAGGACAGGTAGTGCTCACGGTTCTGTCCGTCCTGTGGCTGATTCCCCTCTTCTACCTGCTGGTACAGTCCTTTCGCGGAGAGCCAGGCGCGTGGAGCCCCACCTTCTTCCCCCGTACCTGGACGCTGGACAACTACAGGCGGCTCTTCACCGAGACCGATTTCCCCCGCTGGTACGGCAACACCCTGCTGATCGCCGTGGTGAGCTGTGCCATCACCACCCTCTTCGTGCTGGCGGTGTCCTACGCCTTCTCCCGCATCCGTTTCCCCGCCCGCAAGCCCCTCATGAACGTCATGCTGATTTTAGGGATGTTCCCGGGCTTCATGTCCATGTCGGCGGTGTATTTCCTTCTGAAGATCCTCCTGCCGAACAACTATCAGTCTCACGTCTCCCTCATCATCGTCTACTCGGCGGGAGCCGCCCTGTCCTACTATATCGCCAAGGGCTTCTTCGATACCGTCCCCAAGTCCCTGGATGAGGCCGCCCGCATGGACGGCGCCTCCCGCGCCCTGGTGTTCCGCCGCATCATCCTCCCCCTGTCCAAGCCCATCATCATCTACACCGTCCTCATCAACTTCATCGCCCCCTGGTGTGACTATATCTTCGTGTCCTACATCCTCTCGGGTGTCCCCGACACGGGGATGTACACCGTCTCTCTGGGGATGTTCCGCTGGCTGGAGCGGGAGATGGTCCAGCAGTACTTCACCACCTTCTGCGCTGCGGCCGTGGTGGTGGCGGTGCCCATTACCCTGCTGTTCATGTGGTTGCAGAAGTACTACGTGCAGGGTGTCACGGGGGGAGCGGTGAAGGGGTAAGTGAAATACGCCTTGCGGCGTGTGAATCGCTCGCAAGCGAGCCTGAAATTCGCGCGTTGCGCGAGTGAAATACGGGTTTGGCGCATAGAACGCCAAACCCGTGTGAAGGAAGAAACCCTACGGGTTTCAATATTTATTGTAAGCACAGTACATGACAAAGGAGCAAACCCTATGGCCTCACTATCCCTCAAGCACATCTACAAGGTCTACGACGGCACCACCAAAGCGGTCAACGACTTCAATATGGAGATCCGCGATAAGGAATTCATCGTCTTCGTCGGTCCCTCGGGCTGTGGAAAATCCACCACCCTCCGCATGATTGCGGGGCTGGAGGACATCTCGGCGGGGGAGCTGCGCATCGACGGGGACATCGTCAACGACGTGGAGCCCGGCGACCGCAACATCGCCATGGTCTTCCAGAACTACGCCCTCTACCCCCACATGACGGTCTACGAGAACATGGCCTTCGCCTTGAAAACCGCCAAGGTTCCCAAGGATATCATCCACCAAAAGGTCACTGAGGCCGCCCGCATCCTGGGCATCACGGAATATCTGGAGCGCAAGCCCAAGGCCCTTTCGGGCGGTCAGCGGCAACGGGTGGCATTGGGTCGCGCCATCGTGCGGAGCCCCAAGGTCTTCCTTCTGGACGAGCCTCTCTCCAACCTGGACGCCAAGCTCCGCGCCGCCATGCGGGCTGAGATCACCAGACTCCACGAGCGGCTGGGCACCACCTTCATCTACGTCACCCATGACCAGGTGGAAGCCATGACCATGGGCAGCCGCATCGTGGTCATGCGGGGCGGCTTCGTCCAGCAGATCGACACGCCGAAAAACCTCTACAACCACCCCGCCAACCTCTTCGTGGCGGGATTTATCGGCACTCCCCGCATGAATTTCTGGCCTGCGACCCTGCGGCGGGAGGGGAATGCCGTCCACGTCAAGCTGGACAGCGGCTCCACCCTCACTATCGACTACGCCATCCTCAACCACGTCCAGCCTCGCTACATGGACGGCAACCATCCCGTCATCGTAGGGGTGCGCCCCGACAACGTCATCCCCTGGAGGGCGGGCATGGATCCCGCCGAGTGGGCGCGGCTCCCCGTGACCGTCACCGTGGTGGAGGCTCTGGGCGGGGAGACCCTGGTCTACGGGCATATAGGGGTGGCCGTACCCGATCATGATCCCATCGGAGAGGCAGCCGAATCCACCCAGCCGGCAAACAGCGGGGGAAAATCGGAGGCGGGCACGCCCGACCGCATCACGAGTGACACCATCATCATCAAAGCCCCCGCCGACTACGAGGCGCACCGAGGAGACGTGGTGGACGCGGCGGTCAGCCTGAAAAAGCTCCATCTCTTCGACCGCGAGACCGAGGCCTCCATCAAGCCCCGCATCCCCACCGAAAACGTATGCCTCTGTACCCCCGAGGGAAACGCCCTCAGCTTCGCGGGACAACGCTTTCCCCTTCCGCCCGCGCTGTGCGGTGTGAGCTCTCCCCCAAAAAGGGAGACAGCCCCCGCCGAGCTGTCCCTCCCCGCCGATGCTATCCTGCTCGGGACAGGCATGGGGCGCGCCAAAGTGGAGGAAACCGAGCTCTTGGACGCCGACGGCAGTCCGCGCACCCTCTACCGCTTGACCGTAGGCGGGGTGACTCTCTTTGCCCTGGAAACCGCGCCGCCTCGCTACGGGGTTGGAGATGCAGTGCCCTTCGATCTGGATTTCAGCCGTATCGCGGTGGAGTCCCACGGCATCAAGCCCTTGCGTGTGGAGAATGCCCTGGAGGGCCGCTTCACCAAGGAAAAGGAGACCGACGACCGAGGCCGCAGGGTCTACCGCTTCTACCTGGATATGCTGGACCAGCCCGTCTCCGCCGAGGAATCCTTATGCGAAAAGCTATTTTCCTGTAAGGGAACCGCCATTTTTCGCACCCCGCTGTCCTATCGCTTTCCCCCCGACGCCGTCACCGTCACACCTCGCCAAAGGGAGCCCGACAAGACCGCCCTCCCGGGGCGGGTCACCCGCCTTTTGGACTACGGACGGGTCACCTACGCCGAAATCGACGTGGGGGGTAAGACCGTCATCGCCCCCTACGACGGCAAGGCAGGCGAGAGCCGCGAAAACGCGGCGGTCAGCCTCGTCATCGACCAGACCAAGCTAACCGTGGTGGATCGGGAGGCGGATATTGTGATCGTGTGATAAGATACGAGATACAAGATACGAGATACAAGATAGGCGGAGACCCGCGGATGTCTTGTATCTCGTTTTGTTCGTAATGTCCTATCTCAAAACAAAAAGCAGTCGAATTTGATAACGGTGTTCTTCTCATGACGAGAGCTTAACCGAGTCGCATTCGACTGCTAACGAAAGAAAATGCCAAGTCGGATCGGGCCGTATAGTGACCGTCACGCATGGTACTCCGTTCGTTATGGACAGTATAACATATATCGTGGGTCTTGTCAAGTTCTTTCTCGCAGACCCGCTCTGAAGTATCGTCCTTTTAGTCCATAGAGTCGCGGAAATAGGCGATCGGTTCAGAAACACAGAAAAAACTTGACAAATAGAGCAGATTATGCTATAATACCCTCGGAATCCGCAAGGATTCCCGTAGGGCGTTGCCCGATTTTTATCGACATAACGATAATCATAGAAAAAGATAACCGCCCGTCTTCCAAACCGCGGTTATCTTTTAACTAGCGCAAGGGGCAAGCCGTCATCGGCAACTCCCTACGTTATCATTATACCCTACTTTCCCCCATTTGTCAATACCTTTTCAAAATTTCACCCCCACGGGTGTTTTTTTATGCCCACCCGCCCAATTGGCATTTGCATTTTCCCCCAAAATATGCTATAATATCCCCAGTACATAAGAATCGAGGCGATCCCATTGAATCAACGCA
This sequence comes from Clostridia bacterium, assembly GCA_017938885.1. Classification (GTDB taxonomy): domain Bacteria; phylum Bacillota; class Clostridia; order Oscillospirales; family CAG-272; genus CAMEON01. The sequence goes on along the minus strand of JAGBAS010000080.1, from coordinate 15,669 downwards.
CCCAGATCAAAGACTTCACCAAAGGCAGCATCCCCCGCCAGCTGGTCCGCTTCGCCACTCCCCTGTTCCTCTCCAACCTCCTCCAGATCGTCTACAACATGGTGGACATGATGGTGGTGGGCAACGTCATGGGCAAGGCGGGCACCTCGGCGGTGTCGGTGGGCGGTGATGTCTCCAACCTTCTGACCTTCGTCGCCATGGGCTTTGCCTCGGCGGGGCAGGTCATCATCGCCCGTCTCATCGGCGGCGGCGAGCGCAAAAAGCTCTCCCGCTTCGTGGGCACCATGGTGGGCTTCCTCGCCGTGGCGGCTATCGTCATGAGCGTAGTCGGACTCTTACTCCAGGACACCATGCTCACCCTCATGAAGACCCCCGCCGAGGCCTACGAGGGAGCGGTGGCCTACTCCACCGTCTGCATGGCGGGCCTCATCTTCATCTACGGCTACAATATCACCTCTGCCATCCTGCGCGGTATGGGGGATTCCACCCGCCCCTTCATCTTCATCTGCATCTCGGCGGTGCTGAACCTCATCCTGGATGTTGCCTTCGTGGCGGGCCTTCGCATGGGCGCGGGGGGCGCAGCCCTGGCCACCGTCATCAGCCAGGCCGTCAGCGTGGTGATCTCCACCGCCTACCTCGTCCGCAAGCGCAAGGCCTACGAGCTGGACATCCACTTCATGGACTTTGTCAAGTGGGACAGACCCCTCCTCCGCGACCTCGTCGGTCTGGGGATCCCCATGGCCATCAAGACCTGCTCCATCCAGATCTCCAAGCTCTTCGTCAACTCCTTCATCAACGGCTACGGCGTGGCGGTCTCCGCCTTCTCGGGCATCGCCAACAAGATCGCGGGGGTCTCCAACCTCATCTCCCAGTCCATGAACGTGGCGGGCTCCACCATGGTGGGGCAGAACCTGGCCGCAGGCGAGTTCAAGCGGGTCAAAAAGATCATGGGCACCATCACCGTCATCACCCTGTCGGTCTCCATCCTCCTGTCGGCGGCCATCCTGCTGTTCCCCGAGGCCATCTTCTCGGTCTTCACCGCCGAGGGCGACGCCGACGTGCTGGCCCTGGTGGACGGCTACCTCCCCATCGCGGTGCTCATGTTCATGGGCTCGGCCTTCCGCTCCATGATGAACTCCCTCCTCAACGGAAGCGGCAACCACCGCGTCAACTTCGCCACCGCCATCCTGGACGGCATTATCATGCGGATCGGTCTGGCCGTGCTGTTCGGTCTGGTCCTGGACATGAAGCACTACGGCTTCTGGCTGGGCGACGCCCTGGCGGGATTTACGCCCTTCTTCATCGGCCTCGTGTTCTACCTCTCGGGGGCTTGGAAGAAGGGGGCGAAGGTGAAGGCGGCAGAGGAACGCTGATCTTCCGTTCAAATTCCATCCGGTCTCATACGGCGCGCCTGCTTTCCTGCGGGCGCGTCTTTTGTAAAAGATCCAATTGTACTGTCGGTTGATTTTTTCAACCCAAAACTCAACATAGCGGTCATTGTTTTTTTCGTCAGATATGGTATAATAAAAGCAGAACAAGCGCTTGTTACTTCAAACAGGAGGTTTCTGACATGGAGATCACATTTGCCGAAACAATGAAAAGCCTCAGGAAAAGCAGGGGCAACACGCAGGAGGAGCTTGCGTCACATCTTGGCATATCCGTACAAGCCGTATCCAAATGGGAAAGGGGCGACGGAATGCCCGATATTATGCTTTTGCCCCATATCGCAGCCTTTTACGATACGACGGTTGACGAGCTGCTCGGCTGCGGTCTGATCCAAAAGCAAACCAGAATACAGAATTTCGTTCAAGAGTACCGGCTGTTGCACAGCCAAGGAAAAACCGCCGAACGCTTGGCCTTGAGCCGTGCTATGCAAAAGACCTATCCGAATGATGAAACCGTACTCTATTATTTGATGCGAGCTTTACAAAACGGATATATAGACGAAAGCTTCGATGAGATCATCACACTTGGAGAAAAGCTTCTGAGATCCACGAATCTCGAATACCGAGCCGGAGCGATCCGCGGTCTTTGCTTTACGTATCTGCACGTGGGTGATCGTAAAAACGCCCTGCGGTATGCCGACATGATGCCGCCCGCGAATGATCTGCATTTGCACATTTTGGAGGGCGATGAGCTGGTAGAGCATTGCCAAAACTATTTCTGGAAGGTTTGCGACATGATGTATCTCTACATGAACTACTTGGTGAAATGTCCTGAAGCGGGATATACTCATGAAGAAACACACGCCGCATGGAAAACACTGTACGATATGTTCCATGCCATCTTCCCCGATCGTGATTTTGGCTTTTGGGAAGAGCGCTTGGCAAAGATCAGCTTCTTTATGTCCGTGGAAAGCATACAGCTGGGACACACGGAACAGGCCTTACAGGAGCTTGAAGATATGCTTTCTCACGTGGAAGCCATGAAGGATTTCCACACGATCTCTCACTCGTCTCTCCTTGTCAACCGAATCAAGATTGGACCGGAAAATATTGCTAAAAGCAGTGAAGAAACTCTCGCTCAATCCCTAATGAAGTACCTTGATAACAAGAGAGCCGCTTTCCTTCCTTTGGAGGATCATCCTCGATTCTTGCATATCAAGGAACGCCTGTCCTGTATCTGATCCATGAATCATACCCCGCCCCGCCCCCGCGCGGGGCCTTTTTGTCCCCTCCCGCCAATTTTTCAACCGTAGGTTAACACGCAGTTTCCCACCGATCCCTTTACATCCTCCAAAAATCTGCTATAATAAAGCCAGAAGCAGACGTCAGCTTACTACCCACAAAGGAGACACACACACATGAAAATGACCATAGGTGCCAACATCAAGCGCCTGCGCGCCGCCAAGGAGATCACCCAGGAGCAGCTCTCGGTGGCCATGAACGTCACCTGCGCGGCGGTCAGCAAGTGGGAGCGGGGGGAGACCTACCCCGATATCACCCTCCTCCAGCCCCTGGCCTACTATTTCGGCGTGACCCTGGACGAGCTGATGGGCTACGATCAGGAAAAGATCGCCGCCGATATCGACGGGGTACTGGCCCTCTACAGTCAGCATTGGAATGACGAAGAGGGCCGTGAGATCATCACCCAAGCATACCGCACCTACCCCAACGACTACCGCGTCATGTACCGCTATATGTGGAATATCGCGGGGGATCTGGCCGACAACGACCCCGCCGTGCTGGTCGCCCGCAAGGACGAGCTACTGTCCATCTGCGACAAGCTCCTGGAGGGCTGTAGCGACGACAGCCTGCGGCTGGGCGCGTGGAATATGCGTGCCAAGATCCTCCACGCCGAGGGCAAGACCGAGGAGGCCTTGCGGATCTACCGCGCCAAGTTCACCGATTGGTACGGCACGGGCGGGCAAAAGACCGAACAGCTGTTCGCCAAGGACACCGACGAGTATTATCACCACGTGCGAAAGAATATGTACGAGCTGGCCGACTTCGCGGCGGATAAGCTGGGCAGGACCGTGTTCTTTCATCCTTCCCTGTCCATGGAGGAAAAGACCGAGCGTACCCTCCGCTATGCAGACCTTCTCCTCGATGCCTTTGAGCAGACAGACGAGGACTTCTTCCTGCTGATCTCCCAGTCCTTCCTGCTCCGCATGGAGAACGATCTGTACTACCGCGGCGGCTCCGACGGGCAGGTCATCGCGGTCATGGATCGGGCTCTCCGGGCCACCAAGCTCCTTTCGGATAGCGTGCGGGACAACGCCCCCCTGCGCGAGGCCTACAGCTGTCACTGCGGCGACGCAAGTCCCTTGCAGGCGGTGCTGTCCTACCATACCCACGCCACCGGCGGCCGCCGCGCCGAGCTTCTGAAGGATCCCGCCTATACCGCCGTGCTGGATCGGTACAAGTGATCTTCATTCTTTGAGCTTTCCTCCCCCATCCCCCTTACCCCGCCCCGCCCCCACGGCGGGGCATTTTTTCCCCCCACATTCAACCCCCGTTTGAAAAATTCTCCCCAAACGCGTTATTGATTTCCCCGCAAAATGTGCTATAATAAAGCCAGGATAAGCGCTGATCCACATCACAACGGAGGAAAACCCTATGAAACTCGGTGAAAAGATCAAGACCCTGCGTAAGCAGAAGAACATTTCCCAGGAGGTGCTGGCCCAGTATCTGGGCGTGACCTTCCAGGCCGTCTCCAAGTGGGAGAACGGCACCACCATGCCCGACGTGGCCACCATCCCCGCCATCGCCTCCTTTTTCGGTGTCTCTACCGATGAGTTGTTCGATTTCAACCTGTATGAGACTGAAAAGCAGGTGGAGGCCATCTGTCACGAGGCTTACAAATACCGCTTTACCGACGGTGCAAAGTCCGAAAAGATCCTGCGGGAGGGACTGCAAAGATTCCCCGGGAATGACATCATCCTGAACAACCTGCTCTATACCATGGATTACAGCGAGCGGGCCGACGAGGTTATCACTCTCTGCAAGACCTTGATCGAGTCCACACGGGATGATTCGGTCAAGTACGATGCCTGCCGCATTCTGGCCACCTGCTACAAGGAAAACGGTCATGACGAGCTGGTGGAACCCACCCTTGAAATGATCCCCGAAATCTACTTTACCAAGCTGGAGCTGATGGCCACCCTGCTGGAGGGCGAGGACGCCTACGAGGCCGCCCAAAAGCAGAAGAATATCTCCGCCGAAGACCTCATCGACATGCTCATCATTGCGGGCAAGCATCTGCTGGCCCAAGGGGAGCGGGAGAAGGCCCTGTCCCAGCTCCGCATCGCCCAAAAGGTCATGGACGCCTTCGCGGAGGACTTCGTGGAGACCAAGTGGTTCAAGGCCACGGTGTACGAGTACACGGGGGAGCAGAGGCAGGAGATCGAATCGCTCTTGCGCACATAACGCCGTTTCTCAGCGAAAATCGGATAAGCCTTTCCGGCATAACACAGTAAAAAAGGACAGAGACCGCATCGTCTCTGTCCTTTCCTTCGATATACCCACACGGCGGCAGGGATTGGCCGGCGGCTCTTTGCTCTGCACGCCGATCGGCCCGCATCACACGTTCCAGAGCTCCCGTGCCCCCGTAGAAATGGCCGCCGCTCCCGCCGCCAAAGCCTTATAGATCTCCTCCTTGGTCTCGATCAGGCCGCCTGCAATAACGGGGATATCCGTCTCGGATGCCATACGGGTAACGGTTTTGTAGGCGATACCGGGAAGCAGCTCGATCATGTCGGGGCGGGTCTGGCGGATGCTTTCCAGCGCGGTGGAAACGGATCGGGAATCCACCATGAAGAACCGCTGGATGCAGGTGATCCCCGCCTCCCTTGCGGCGTGGATGCACCCCGATCGGGTGGAAATGATCCCGTCGGGCTTCATGGAGGATAAAAATTCCACGCCGGCGGCGTCTTTGGACAGCCCCTCTACCAGATCCATATGGATGAAGAGCCGCTTTCCCGCCTGCCTCGCCTGATCCCGCAAGCGAGGCAGAGCCGAAAGCTTGGCGTGGAGCAAGAATACGGTCTCCACCCCCGATTCCAAGGCACATTTCAGCTCCTCGGAGGATCGCACGGCGGCAATGATCGGACTTTCGTCAAAATGCAGGCGAGACATGGCAGACTCCTTTCGGTGGCGGGCGGTATTCAAGGATCATTCGCCGTCTTGCTCCCAACCCGTGATCTCTAAATCCCCGTCGGGGGCCTTTTCATAACGGACGTTGACGGTGCGGATGCCGGAGAAGCGCACGGAGACGGTAAGGTAGGACTATTCTGCCTCAAAGTCCCCGGCTGTGTCGGGTCAATCGGGTCGGAAGGGGAGCGGCGCATACTTGCGGGGGGCGAGATAGCTGTAGGTATAGCCCTTGACATGGAGGGAAACCTCGCCATATGCATCGGCAAAGGCCTCGTTCTCCGTGAGGTAGGCGACGGCTTCCTCCCCGTAGGGAGTCAGGTAGCCGTTTATGGTTCTGTTTCTCGCCAGGGTATTGACCATAATCATGCCCCACACCGCCGGCAGAGCGGTCAGGAGCAGAGCTCTCGCCGCGATCAAGAGAATGACTCGGGTCTTGGGTTTGGCCGCAGTCCTGGATCAATCCTCTTTGTTCTTTTTCAACGCAACGGATGCGGCGGCGGCCATGGCGATGGCGGCGGCACCGATAGCCACGGAGGACTTACAGCCACCCTCGGGCTTCTCGGACTCAGTCTCGGGAGCCTCGGTGGCGGGAGTATCGGTCACGGGGTCCGTTTCCTCGGGATCGGGGGTGGTATCGGGGGTCGTATCGGGGGTGGTCTCTTCACCGCCTTCGCTCTCGGCGGCGACCACGTAGCTGAACTTGAAGCGTCCGCCGGGGGCCACGTCGCCCGAGATATAGAAGTCCATGATATCACCCGAGAACCGCTCGTAATCGCCCTCGTCGTGGACGTTATCGGTCCAGGCGAAGTTGACGGTAAAGGCATCGGTGATGCCCAGGTCTGCCTTGGCAACCTTGACGGTCATGTAGCGGCCGTCCACCTTGTACTCCACGTCAGCGACCTTCTCGGTAGCAAAATCGTTATCAGCGGAGAACTTCTCCAGGGTCATGGTGGTGGCGGTGGTGCCGCTCTTGCCAATGACGAAATCAAAGGTATTCCAGCCCTGCTTGGTCTGATCCACGTCGAGGTAGAGGTTCATCCACAAGGCGTCGGTGGCAGGGGTAATGTCAGCGGCGCACTCCACGAGGAAGTAGAGGTAGTCGGCATCACGGGACACCTGGGAACCGATGATGTCGTTTCTGCCCGAGGTCTCGGTGTAGACCAGATCGCCGTAGCCGGGGGCGTTACGGTGCTCGGTGTTGCCGATATAGGCGGCGTAGTAGGGCTCCACGCCCGTCCACTGGTCGATGCCTGCGTTCAGGTCAATGGTCTTTTCGGCAGAGGGAGCGGGAATGGGGCGGGCTCCCTTGAACTGACGGACGAAATTGACCAGCTGATAGTAGTAGTGATCCTTCAGAGCACCCTTGGTAGGCTCGATATCGCGGGAGTACTCGTCGTTGTACTGGTCGGGGAAGGCGTTCTCCACGGCGGCGGGACCGGACTCGGGCCACACCTCGTAGCGGCCTACACGGAACTCGTTCCAGCCCGTAACAAAGATGACCTTGGGGTCGATCTCAAGAGCATACTTGAACTGCTCGGCGAAGTTGTAGCCCCACTTGGAGGCCTCGGCTCCCTCCTTGACGTAGCGGTCCTTGTATTCGGAGGTATAGGAGCGGCCCGCGATGTTGTTCCCACTCATGGCGGCCAGGGCCTTGTTCTCGTAGTCGTGGTTCATGGCGATACCTACCGTCATCTGCTCCACGATGCCGTCCTTACGGTCGGCGTTATTCTTGTAGTAGACAGCCTGGGGGTACATGGACAGCCAGCCCCAGCTCTGGTTATCGGTCTTGTCCACCACGTAGCCGGGCTGACCTGCGCGGAAGGTGAAGAAATTGGAAATTTCCTTCTCAATAGGGGAGGTATTGGGATTGAAGGAACCCTTGATGGCCATGAGCATGGGCTTATCGTCCCAGTAGAACCAAAGGTTCTGGAACTTACCGGCGCGGAAGACGTCCAGGTAGAGGGACTGGACCTGGGTATTGGTGTAGTTCTTGTCCCAGAAGGGGAGCATGAAGGAGACCTTGGGGGCCTTGAGGCCGTCGTTCATGGCATCGGTCCACTCCTCCATGAGGGGGGTGTAGGCGTTACGCCAGGTCATCTCGGCGTTGGTGTTATCGGTGAAGATGACGTCCACGCCCGCGTTGGCCAGCAGCTCGGCCTGCTTGCGGAGCACCCACTGATCGTCCCCGCGGTAGTAGCCGTAGATAGACTCGTTCCACCAGTAGGAGTGGGTGTTGTTCCAGACGGGGTTATCCCAGTCCCGCATGGCCTCGGGGTACTTCTCGGAGTACTGCTGGACGTTGACGGGGACATGGGTGGTAAAGCCGTCGATGTGCCAGGTCCAGTAGAACATGGCCAGGGTCTTGTCGGCCTTAAGGTCGCCGACGTCCTTATTGGTCAAGGAAACTCGGCCCAATCCGTCGGTGAACACCCAGGTATCGGGCATGACGGGGTGGGTGTAGATGAGGCTGTCCTCGGGGATAACGTAGGCAGGGGGGGCCACGTGATCGCCGGTCACGGTATCCTCGGGCTTGGAGCACTGCACGAAGTAATCCTCCTTCTCTTCATTGAAAATGATCTGCATGACGGGGTACTGCACGTTGTTCTCCACGGGGAAACCGTCGCGGTAGACGTAGCCCTCGAAGTTCTCCACGCTACCATAGACGTACATGGCGGGAGCCTTGGTGAAGTTCTCGGCCAGGAACAGGTAATCACCTGCGGGGACCTCATCGAAGGTCACGCCCTGCATGGCATTGTCCACCAGGGTGATGTGACCCGCGCCCACAGGGGCCTCAGCCACGGTCTTTTCATAGGTGCCCTTCCAAGCGTAGACATGCATATCGATCTCGATATCGGTGGCCATGTAGGTCGCCATCTTGAACTGCACACCCACGAAGGAGGAGGTGACGTTGGCGCGGATACCGAAGGCAGAATTCATGTTGAACACGGCCTCGCCCGACTGGCTCGCGTAGGGATACTGGAGGTTGCGGACATCACCCGAGGCCTCGCAATTCCCGAAGGGCTCGGCTGGGGCGTCGGTAAATCGGATCTTCAATTCGGGTTCTCCTCTCTGCTCTACGCCGTCGATGTACAAAAAGCCCTTGGAGTCGCTGGGGCCTGAGTTGGTCCAGACACCCACGTCAGCACCGCCGCCGGCGATATGGAACAGGTACTCGCCTGCGGGCTGGGCGTCAAACTCCACCCAATGGTACTGGCCGTCCTTCAGAGGGTTGAACTCCTTGGAGGCAACGGGCCCGGAGGCGACGGTCTTCTCGTAATTACCCTGCCACTTGTAGAGGTACAGCGTGGCATAGGAATTGGGCTTTGTCCAGGTGGGCATACAAAAGCCGAATGCCGTGAATTCACCGTTGACGATGGCGCGGTAGGAGTAGGTCTTACCTACGCGAATGGGCTCACGGGTGCCCGACCCGTTCTGAACGCTGACCTCGGAGGCGGCATGGACGGGAATGATGGCGGCGAACACGGAAGCCACCATGACCACGCACAAAGCGAGTGCCAGCAGGCGTTTGACCTTGGTAATTTTCATGGTTCGAATTCTCCTTTCCAGAGATTGTTTATATTGTAGCATATTTGTTTCGTTTTGTCAAGATACATTCACCATTTTGTCGGTGTGGCAAAAAAATTCACAAAAAGTCACCCGTTTCATCCATTCCCGCCCGACAAAGGAGCCCCGAGGCAGTTCTGCGCAGATTCCTGCCCTTTTGCTTCGACCACGAACACTTTTTTCACAAAAAATAAAAAATATCTTGCATAACGCTCGGTATCATGCTATAATAAAATGAACGAATTTGCCCACCACACGAAAATACAGGTATTTTATGTTATGGATACATTCAAGCTCGTAAGCGACTATACCCCCACGGGAGATCAGCCCGCCGCCATTGAGGGCCTGGTGGAGGGACTCAAGCGGGGAGAGAAAATGCAGACCCTTCTGGGCGTGACGGGCTCAGGCAAAACCTTTACCATGGCCAACGTCATCGCCCGTGCGAACCGCCCCGCCCTCATTCTGGAGCCCAACAAGATTCTGGCCGCCCAGCTCTGCACCGAGATGCGGGCCTTCTTCCCCGACGCGGCGGTGGAATATTTCGTCTCCTACTACGATTACTACCAGCCCGAGGCCTACATCCCCGGCAAGGATATGTATATCGAGAAGGACGCCCTCATCAACGATGAGATCGACCGCCTCCGCCACTCGGCCACCTCGGCTCTCTTTGAGCGCAGAGATGTCATCATCGTGGCCTCGGTGTCCTGCATCTACTCCCTGGGCGACCCCTCGGAGTACAAGGATCTGGTGATCCCCCTGCGCCCCGGCATGATTATGAGCCGGGAGGAGCTGATCCGCAAGCTGGTGTTCAACAGCTACACCCGCAACGATATGAGCCTGGTCCGCGACAGTTTTCGCGTGCGGGGCGATACCGTGGAGATCATCCCCGCCAACCGGAGCGAGACGGCTCTGCGGGTGGAATTTTTCGACGAGGAGATCGACCGTCTCTCCGAGATCAACATCGTCACGGGAGAGCTGATCCGCCTTCTGTCCTACGCCGCCGTCTACCCCGCCACCCACTACGCCGTGTCCGACGAGAAGAAGGAGGCGGCCCTGTCCGAGATCTGGCGGGAGATGGAAGAGCGGGTGGAGTTCTTTAAGTCCCAAAACAAGCTCATCGAGGCCCAGCGCATTGAGGAGCGGGTGAAGTACGATATTGAAATGCTCCGCGAGGTGGGGTTCTGCTCGGGGGTGGAGAACTACTCCCGCATCCTCACGGGCCGCGAGCCCGGGGCGACGCCCTACACCCTTCTCAATTACTTTCCCGACGATTATATCATGTTCATCGACGAGTCCCACGTCACCGTCCCCCAGGTAGGGGGCATGAGCGGCGGCGACACGGCGCGGAAGAAGAACCTCATCGACTACGGCTTCCGCCTCCCCTCGGCTTACGATAATCGCCCCCTGTACTTTGAGGAGTTCGAGGAGCGCATGGGGCAGACCATCTTCGTATCCGCCACCCCCGGCAAGTACGAGATGGACCACACCGACACCGTAGTGGAGCAGATCATCCGCCCCACGGGACTGCTGGATCCCATCATCCACGTCCGTCCCATCGAGGGGCAGGTGGACGACCTCATGGGGGAGATCCGTACCCGCACCGACAAGGGGGAGCGGGTGTTGGTCACCACCCTGACCAAGAAGATGGCCGAGGACCTCACCGACTATCTGGACGGTAACGGCATCAAGGTGCGGTATCTCCACCACGACGTGGACACCCTGGAGCGTATGCAGATCATCCGCGACCTGCGCCTGGGGGTGTTCGACGTGCTGGTGGGCATCAACCTGCTCCGCGAGGGCCTGGACATCCCCGAGGTGTCCCTGGTGGCCATCCTGGATGCCGACAAGGAGGGGTTCCTGCGCGCCGAGCGATCCCTGATCCAGACCATCGGCCGCGCCGCCCGTAACGAGAACGGCACCGTCATCATGTACGCCGACACGGTCACCCACTCCATGGAGGTGGCCATAAACGAGACCGCCCGCCGCCGCGCCATTCAGGACGCCTACAACAAGGCCCACGGCATCACCCCCAAGACCGTCATCAAGGATGTCCGCGACGTTATCGAGATCGGGGCCAAGGAGGAGGACACCCGCCACAAGCGCAAGGGTACCGGCATCGACGCGGTGGAGGACACCTCCCCCAAGAAGCGCAAGATGTCCGCCAAGGACCGCGAGGCTCTCATTGAGAAGCTGACCCGTGAGATGAAGCAGGCGGCCAGAGAGCTGGAGTTTGAGAAGGCGGCCTTCATCCGCGACGAAATCGCCAGGATCAAGTCTGGAAAATGAGAGGAGCGATCATGAAAAAGCTACGCATCCATCTGTTCAACACCATCCTGTGGTACGTCATCTCGGCCATGTGGACGGTCACCCTTGTTTTCCGCGTTACCGCCGAGGAAAAGGCATGGGTCCTCATTGGCATTACCTGCTTTACCCTGCTGGCCTCTCTGGCCTGCGCCATCATCAATCATTGCAACTATCTGAAGGCCAAGAGATCCCCCGAGGATCATGAGGGCGATCAGACGTAAAGACGGATACGGGAGGATTGTTTGCAAATTGCAGTTTACGGGGCTGTTGGTTCGTGCTGACCCATGGGTGTTGCCCTCTCACCCGCCTACGGCGGGAGCTCCCCCAGAGGGGGAGCCTTTCGTACTAAACCCAGCGAAATCCCGTTTTCCGACAAGTGTTTTCCCGCCGTTCTGAGGCTCCCCCTCTGGGGGTGCCTCCTCGCAAGCTCGGGCGCGAAGCGGTGAGAGGGCAAATAGCCCGGGCAAATATCGCGAGCAAGCCGCAAACAAACAGCCCGACAACCCCAAATTTGAAGTCCTCCGCAAAAACAAAGATCACATCAACAAAGGAGCCATACACTATGAAGCACTACCTCATCCCCGAGTCCGGCCACTTCTACAAGGCCAATCTCCACACCCATACCACCGTTTCCGATGGCTGTAAGACCCCCGCCGAGATCAAGGAGATCTACAAGGCCCACGGCTACTCAGTGGTGGCCTTCACCGACCACGAGGTCATGGTGGACCACTCCGACCTGAGCGACGAGGGCTTCCTCGCCATCACCTCCTACGAGGTGGACACCGGCGGTCCCGCCCTGTACGGGGACTTCGGTGAGCATCCCTGCTACCATCTGAATTTCTACGCAAAGAACCCCCACGAGACGGATTACCCCTGTCCCAATCCCCGCTACGTCTGGGGCAACGCCCGCGCCTACGCCGAGGCGCAGGACTACTACAAGGGCGACTATACCCGCGTCTACTCGGCGGAGGGGCAGAACCACATGATCGCCGAGGCCCGCGCCAAGGGCTATCTGGTGAGCTACAACCACCCCAATTGGTCCAAGCAGTCCTACCCCGATTACATCGGCCTAGAGGGCATCACCGCCCTGGAGGTCTACAACACGGGCTGTGCCGTGGGCGGCTGGACCCTGGACGAGAGCGACCACGTGCTGGACGATCTGCTCATGGCGGGCAAACGGGTCTACCCCGTGGCTACCGACGATAACCACGGTGTCAACGATATGTGCGGCGGCTGGGTGCGCTTCAAGGCCGAGTCCCTGACCTACGACAACATTTTCAACGCCTACGCCAAGGGCGACTTCTACGCCTCCTGGGGTCCCGACATCGACGCTCTGTATCTGGAGGACGGGATCCTGAAGATGGACTTCCCCGCCGACTCCCGGGTCTGCCGTGTGGCCGTCCACTCCGCCTCCCGCTGGGCCGCCATTCGCTACGGAGAGAACATGACCCACGTCGAGGTGGACATGGCGGGCTTCTTCGGCGACATGGAACGCCTGCGCTACCCCGCCGATCGGGGCTATTTCCGCGTGGTGGTGTTCGACGACAAGGGGCGAAAGGCCATTACCAGAGGGTATTTTCTGGATGAATTGAAGTAAGAATTGGGGTTTAACGGTGCGTATGTCACCGGATATGCACAATGAGACCGCTATGTAACGGGCGCACACACAGGTGCGCCCCTACCCTGATCTTTTATGCAGGATCATAACATTTCGGCTTTTTGATGCTCGGTAGGGGCGCACCTATGTGTGCGCCCGCCAACGAAAATCATTCTGATCTGTTCCTTCAAACAAACCGACAAACCCAAATTTAAGGAGCCACTATGAGCAACAAAAAACACCGCGGCACCCACGGTCAGCGGGCCGCCCGTCACGCTGCCGAAAAGAATCAGCCCGCACTGAAAAATCCCGCCTCCGCCGAGCATCCCCGCCGCGTATTCCTGCGGAACTGGGTGTACATCTGGGCGACCCTGGGGGTGGTCATCGCCTGCATCGCCGTGATTACCCTGGTGGGCGTGCTGGGCTGGTGGGAGAACGTCTTCGCCTCCATCGTCACCATCCTGGTGGGGGCCTTCGGGTGTATGTGCCTCTACGATCTTGCCCTCCTCTTCACCGCCTGCATCACCTTCGGCGAGGGCATGGTCAACGCGGGCAAGGACGAGAACGGTCACCAGATGATCTTCCACGCCACCTCGGTCACCCGCCTGGAGATGCGGGACAAGGCCGACAGGGTCCTGCCCGATGATGCTCCCCTGTACAAGAACGCCCAGATCGTCTTTATCATGGAGAGCGGGCGGGTCAACAAACGTGCCGTCAGCCGTCTCACCGCGGGGCAGTACGCCCGCGTCAAGGCCGCGCTGGAGGCGGAGAAGGGCTACCGAGCATGAGTCTGATCTCCCGTATCAAACTGGAGGCTTGGTGGAACGGCCAGCTCCCCGTCTACCAAAAAGCCTTGTCGAGAGGGGATCTTTCGATCATCCCCGACCTGTATGCGGTCTTCGGAAGCAGTCACGGCACAAAGAGCGAGGCTCACCACAAAAAGAAGGCCGCCGCCCTGCTCTGTGCCGCGTTGAATCCGCTGACCGGCCGCGAGATCATGGCTTTTCTGGACCGCTTCGGCTACAGCACCCGCATGGAGTGGTTCGTGGACTGGCGTGAGCAGAGGCCTACCGACTTTCTGACCCCCGACATGACCCCAGCCGAGCGCTTTTGGGTGCTGGCTTTGGCTTCGGCCCACCCCTGCGGATTCCTGCGGGAGAAGGCGTTTTCCGCGCTGGCTCACGAGGATGATCCCCGCGTCATGGGCATGGCCCTCATGGGGCTGTGCGACCACGTGGGGCAGGTGCGAAGGGCCGCCGAGGGGCTACTGATTACCAAACTGAAGACCGATACCCCCGCCGAGCTGTGGGGGGCGGTTTCCTATGCCATTCCCGTTCTGCGGTCGGAGCACGCCAACCCGTGGGCCACCAATCCCGCCTCGGGATTTTCGGGTTATATCCGCGCTTTGGGCACTGCCGAGTGCCGGGAAGAACTGAAAAAGGCCCTGACCCACGGGGATATCCGCGAAAGACGGTTCTGTCTGCGGGCGTTGGAATGCTCTGAGGACAACAAGGCGTTGCTTTTGGAGCGTCTGTCCCGCGAGGCTGATCCCAACCTGCGCAGGGAGATCTTTGCGCGGCTGATCGAGTGGGGTGCCGATGATGAAGGCATCCCCGCAGCCGTCGAGGCCATGCTCCGCGATCCTTTCCCACGCAACCGCTACGAGGGGCTTTGGTGGCTCTGTCTCCAACGTCCCGAGCAGGCGGGAGAGACGGTCATAGACTCCCTCACCGACCCCCATGCCGCTGTCCGCGCCGTCGCCCAGGAATGGGCCGAAAAATTGGATGCCGATTTCTCAACTGCGGCATACTATCGTGAAAAGCTGACCGCCTGCGCCGATCGTGACGCTTCCCTCCCCGCTCTGCTCTGCGGGATCAGCGAGGTGGGGAACACCGCCGATCTGGAGCGCGTCACCACCTATCTGACCCACAGCCGCACCGCTGTGGTCTCCGCCGCCATGACCACTCTCTTGCGGCTGACTCCCCACGAAGCTATGGGATCGGTGGCCGCCACCCTGACCGAGGCTCTTCTCGATCCCCGCGCGGGAGTGGTAAAGACCGCCGCCCTGTTACTTTACAAGCTGGGCTGTCCCGACGGGGTGCGGGTGACCGAGATCATGGGGGAGACCACCTCCGAGCTGACCCGTGTCCGCTGTCTGTCGGTGCTGTCCCGCGCCGGGAAATGGCGGAGGCTCATCGCCATCCTGACCGCCCTCACCCTGGGCGGGGATCACCTCACCCGCAAGGCAAACGCCATGCTGGGGCGGTGGATAGTGACCTGTAATTCCTCCTTTGCCAAGCCTACGGCTGTTGAGGCCGCCGAGGTGGGGCGGCTTCTGGAGCGGTGCGAAAAGGAGGGGCGGATACGGGGGGAAATAGCGGAGAGGGTGAGGTTTTGTTTGTAAATTGGGGTTTAGCGGGCTGTTGGGTTTCCTCGCGAGCCTTCCCTTGTGAGGGAAGGGGGACCGCGCAGCGGTGGATGAGTAGCCGATAAATGGACATTTCCCGAAGGGAAATGATCTGCTTTCCTCCATATAAAAACCTTTCCTGATAGTGCTTTATAGTGCTTTTCCCAGCGCAGATCAAAAACTTTTCGTGTGGCTACTCATCC
>JAGBAS010000079.1 GCA_017938885.1 Clostridia bacterium | reverse complement strand
CGGCCATACGGAAAAAACTATTTTTCCGATTATCTGATCGCGGTCAATACACCCGACCACGCTTGTGCGGGAGTCAACGGAGGTTTCCCTTTCGTCGCCCATCACAAAAATTTTTCCCTCGGGCACCTGATACGGATATTCAATATCCGTCTGCCCCTTCGCCTTCTTCTGAATGTAAGGCTCATTAAGATAAGCGTCGTTTATATATACATCGCCCTTGTCGTCAATGTTCACCCATTGACCCGAGCCTGCAATTACTCTTTTGACATTGACCACTACCACCTCGCCGGGGTAGATGCTGGCGGAGACACCGTCCAGGGCGTGAACGGTACCGTCGTTGTAGTGCTTTTTCAGATCCACCACGCGGATCACCGGAGAATCCGCCCGCATTTCGGTCTGACTTTGGATGGTCTTATCGCTCACTCTTACGCAGCCTCCTTTCCAGAATGCCCACCAGCTTGGTGAGGATCAGCACCAGGACCAGGTAGACCAGGGCGACCGCCACCAGGGGCATGAAGTTACTGTAGGTAATGGAACGGATCTTGATGCCCGCGCGGGTCAGGTCGGCCACGCCAATGTAGAAGGCCACGGAGGTCTCCTTCAAAAGGGTGATGAACTCGTTGCACAGGGCGGGGAGGACGGCCTTGAAGGCCTGGGGCATGACGATATGGAACATGGTCGCGCCGTAGCCAAAGCCCAAGGAACGGCCTGCCTCGGTCTGTCCCGCATCCACCGACATGATGCCGCCTCGGATGATCTCGGAGACGTAGGCACCGCTGTTCAGACCGAAGCAGAGCACGGCGGCGGGGAATTTCTCGATCCCGATGGGCAAAAGCAGGACGAAATAGATGATGAGAAGCTGAACCATCAAGGGGGTCCCGCGGATCAGGGAAACATAGAGACGGGCGATGCGATCCAGGTAGTAGAGCTTACCCGTCTTATCGAACACCACACGAACGACAGCGGTGAATAAGCCCAGGAAAATACCCAGAAGCAGGGAAAGCCCCGTCAGCGCCAGGGTATTGCCGATACCCTCCACGATGTACTTCCAGTGGTCGTCCTCAATGAAGTTTTTATGGAAATCCGCCTTGACCGCGTTCCACTTCTGGGTTAGAGGGGAGGAGGTATCGGGCTTTGCGGCATCGTAATTGTCCAGGCCGAAGCACTGGTTGATGCCGTTACGGAAGGTATTGTCCGAGGCGATGGAAATGCGCTCGCCCCTCACGGTGATCTCGGTGGTGCTCTTGATATCCTCCTTGACGGCGATATATCCGCCCAGCAGGTGGTTGAGGGCTTCATCCGAAATGTACATGACCGGCTTCTCGGCGCGGGTGTCGTAGAAGTAGATCTCCACTTCGCCGCCCGTCTGCCAGTCGCCGCTTTGGAGCTGCTCCAGGATGTATTTCTGCACCTCGATCTGGATCAAGGTAGCGTTGACCTTTTTGCCCTCGGCCTTGACACCCTCGGAATATTCCCAAGCACGGCTGAAGATGGCATCCTTATGGGCCTCGTACATGGCGGCGACGTCCAGAGTCTCGTACTTGACCTTGACCACGAACTCCCGCGCCTCGCCGTCCTCCACGGACAGCACCTCGGTCTTGGTATTGGCTACCACATGCTTCGAGATCTTGGCCACGGCGGTGGGCAGCTCCTCCAAAAGCTCGGTAAGCTGCGCCTGTGCACTTTCGGGCGTCATGGTGACAGAGGTCTTGCGGTTTTGGATCTGATCCACCAGAACAAAGCCTGTCAGGATCAGAATGCAGAGTCCTACCAGACAAAGGTTGATGATGCGCCGTTTTTTCTTCTGTATCTCAAGCTTGTTCATGCTTGCGCAATCCTTTCTTTGAATGAAAGAATGGGACGGATGCCCGTCCCACTCGATCGGTCTGCGATGGGTGATAACAGATTACTTGATGTACTTGGCAACGATACCGGCGATGGTGCCGTCCTCGGTCAGCTCCATGATGGCGGCGTTGATCTTATCCAGCAGCTCAGAGTTGCCCTTCTTGACGCAGATGGCGTAGTCCTCGTTGGCATAGGCGGTATCCAGGATCTTCAGACCCTCGTTGGCGGCCACCAGAGCCTTGGCGGGCTCGTTGTCGATGATGACGCAATCCACAGAGCCACCGGCCAGAGCCAGAACAGCCTCGTTACCGTTGCTGTAGGTCGTGACGCGGTCAGAACCGAAATCGTCGGTAGCGTAGATATCACCGGTGGTACCCAGCTGCACGCCTACCTTGTAGGTAGCGCCCTCAGCGGAAAGATCGTCGGCAGTAGCGATGGGGGAATCGTTCTTGACGATGATGGACTGGACACCGTTGGCGTAGCTGATGGAGAAATCCACCTCCAGGAGGCGGTCCTCGGTGATGGTCATACCGGCCATACCGAAGTCCACGGAGCCCTCGTTAACGGCAGTCAAGATGGAGTCGAACTCCATGTCCACGATCTCCAGGGTCATGCCCAGCTTCTCAGCGATGGCGGCGGCGATCTCAGCGTCGATACCGACGATCTTCTCACCCTCGTAGAACTCGTAGGGCTGGAAGTAGGCGTTGGTGCCCATCTTCAGAACAGGCTTCTCGGTCTCGTCGGGGGCGGTAGTGCCTGCGTCGGTGGCGGCATTGGTGTCGCCTGCGGTGGTCTCGTTCTCGCCAACGGTATCACTGTCACAGCCGACGAACAGGGCGGTCAGAGACAGAACCATGACCAGAGCGAGGATAACGGAAAGAAACTTTTTCATGATCTTACTCCTTACGGTAATGAATATTCTGCATAAAAATGCGGCATTGAAAATGCGTGGTAACATTATAGCACAAGTGTCCCCTTTTTGCAACCGTCAATATAAACCAAAGAGGCGAAAACTTTTCCGCCTCTTTTGTGGTATATGTAGCAATTATTCAATTATGCATTTTCATATGCAGAATTGGGGGTTTTCGCTTGCCCATCAAGGCTTCTTGAAGCAGCGGGGATTGACCGAGCCGTAGTGGGTGACATGGGTGGCGCAGGTGGCTCCGTAGGAGAAGATCAAGTTGTATTTGGCATCGGCGTTGACCCGTGTCAAGCGGAGGACCACGGTATTCACGCCCTCGCGGATGTGAATATTTTGCACGTGGACGTTCTCGGCGTCCCAGGTGTCGCAGGTATCCTGCTCGCAGACCAGCTCACCGTTGATATACAGGGCGAAGGGGGCAGAGTGGCCCATCTGAATGCAGACCGTTTCGTCTGCGGGAGAAACAAGCTGACGGACCAGGTAGCAGACCGAGGGGGCGGAGAAGCCGTAGATATCGTCCAGGCGGAAGCTGTCCTCTCTTTGGGAGAAGAGGGTCTCCTCGTATGCAGTATCGGCTTCGGGGTCGAGGGGGCGCAGAAGCTCCTCGGCGGAGAGGTAGGGGGTAGCGGTATCCACCGCCATGTTGAGGTGGAAGCGGCGGACGATGTCGGTGCTGTCCCCCTTGTAGCGGTAGCCGGGGTTCATGAGGTGCCAGTAGTTGGGCACCCTTTGGAGCTTTTCGGTGGTGCAGACGGGATCGGTGCGCCAGATGGGGCCCACGGCCTTCCAGGGGGTGGCTCCGCAGAGGCCGAAGGTGTAGGTGTAGGCTTTCCCGTTCAGGGTATATTCGACGGTATAGAGATTGGTTTCGGGCAGCACCGGCAGATCGGCGGGAAGAGTCACGGTCAGGGAAAGCTCGGCCATCTCGGTTCGATCCAGCGCGATCTCCCCCCAGACGTCCAGACAGAGACCCTTGACACGGTAGGCGAGGCGGTAGTCCTCGGTCGTGGAATTGCCGAAGCAGAGGGTGAGGATCTTGGTCTCGCCCAGGGCGATGGAGCAATCGGGACGGCCATCGGGGAAGGCGGGGTACTCCACCCACACCGTCACAGGGTCGGGAGTCTCGTAGGCATATTCCTTCGCCTCGCCGCCCTCGATGAGGCCGGGGTTCCAGTTCTTACCCAGCAGGGCGATATCCTCCGAGAAATCAAACACGCTGTCGCTGCGGCGGTCGGATTTCACTCCCAGCACGAACTTGATATCCCCCCAGCCGTACTCGGCCGCCAGGGACTTGGCCCCGCGGATGATGCCGATGACCGCTCCTGCGGTGGCACAGGTGCAGTCGGTGTCAAAGCCGCAGTTCAGAGCGTCCATGCCGGTCTTGATCTCGTCCAGATTGCCCTTTAGGAGGGCGACGAGGGTGATGCCGATGTTCTGGAAGAGATTGGTGCAGTCGGGGTGACCGTACTTGTGGAGGATCTTGCGGAGGATGCGCTTCACGTCATCGTACTGACGGCACCAGGCCACGGTGTCGCTTACCAGGTCGCGGAATTTGCAGATCTCGGGGATGACCGACAGACCCACGTCGATGAGGGCGTAGAGGTCGCAGTCGGTCTCGTCCACGCCAAAAGCGGCGGACTCCAGAGCGGCAAAAAAACGCTCGCCGTAGACTGAATCCCCCCAGTGGTCGAGGACGCCGTCGCGGGTGGCATAGTCGGCGGCCAGGGCGGGGTCGAGGGGGGCAAGGCAGGCCCAGATCTCGGAGCGGATGGGACAGCCCATGCCGCTGATGTAGAAATCATTGGAGAACGCGCCCGAGGCGGGGGTATGGATGCCCCTCGTCCAGTTCTTCCGCATGACGGCGTACTCACCGGGGGAGTAGTCGCAGTAGTTCACAAAGCGGTGGAGGAGCTGATCCGAGGTAAAGTCGGGGCCGTACTGCTCGGCCACGTCCAGCCAGAGGACCTGGAGGTCCAGGTCGTCGTTGGGAAGCATGGTATTGACCATCTCGGGTTTGAAGGGCAGCTCCAGGGGCATTTTGATGCCCTCGTAGGGGGCACCCAAGGTGCCGATGACGGTCTTGCCCAGGAAGCAACCGTAGATCTTGTCGAGGTAGGCGGAGTAGGGGATCTTGTTCACGGTGTTATCTCCTTGTGTGATAGAATCAATCGTACATCCCCAGCATCTTATCCAGATGCTTGAGGAACTGGGCGGGTCTGTCCTCAATGAAGCTCTCGATGCGCTGGGCGGCCTTACGCCAGTTGCGGGTGTCACGGATCATGCCGTGGGCGTAGTCGCTCCAGCGGCTGATATGGTCGCCCATGATGGGGTAGGCCTGATCGTAGGCGGTCTGGTAGAGGCCCTTCAGGTAGGCGGTGGCCTCGTCGGAGGCGAGGGTGCGGCAGAGCTCGGCGAAGTCGTTGCGGAAGGTGTCGTCCCGCATGAGGAAGGCGAAGAGGCCTTGGAGGTAAAGAGCATCGTTGTACTGCTGCTGATCACCGTAGCCGCGCACGTAGTTGGAGAGCACCCAGGAGAACATATCCACCGTGTGGCGGGTATCGATCTCGGGGAGGGGGTGGTCGCCGCTGTAGCGGTTCATGGTGAAGTCCATGTCGCGGGTGGCGAAGCGCCATTTTCCGTCGGTGATGGCGATGCCGTCCACGGGGGCACCCGTGTACCGCCAGACGCGGATATTGTTGTGGGGCCAGTCGGTGTTGCAGAGGTAGCAGGCGGCGGCCATGTATTCCAGGGCGTTGCGGAGATCCAGCTTGGACTCCACCTCCGCAAAGATCTTGCGGTACTCGGACTCACTTGCGTCAACGGCCCCTGCGGCCTTCTTGCAGAGGGCGATCCAGTCCTTCATCTCCTTCTGGGCGGCGGCGTCCTCGTCGGTCTCGTAGAAGAACCAGGAGCCACAGAAGCGGCATTCTCCGCCGTTCCCGTGATCTCCGCAGGCGCGGGTAGTGTCCAGCTCGGACTTCACCACCACCACGTCGTTATCGTCCACGCCGTAGAGCCGCTTGATGTAGTCCTCGTTCTGGTTCTCGCGGAGCTCCAGGATGCCGTAGTACTCGCCGTTGAGGTAGACTGTGGCAAAGTGGGCGTAGGACATTTGCACGTTTGGCGCGTACTTGGCGATGAACTCGTTGGCGATACCGTCGCGGAGCAGGGTGGGGCGGTCGGGGTCGGCGGCGGTGGACAGGAGGGCATCGTTACCGCCATTGCGGAGGATGAGGCCGTCGTACTTCTCCAGGACCTTCCCTGCGTTCTTGCCCGCGATCACGGTGCGCTCGGGGAAGAAGGGGTAGGTGAAGGTGCCCAGGCCCACGTAGGGGGTATCCTCACCGAAGTAGCCGTCCTTGCGGGCGATGATCTTGAAGGACTTCTGAGACAGAGAACGGGAGGAGCCGCCGAAGAGGCGGAGACCCACGTCCTGGGAGATGATACGGGTGCCGTCGGGGGCCAGGATCTCGGCGTGGGCGGCCCGCTCCACCTTGGCGTGGACGTCGCGGTACATGGCGTTGAGGTCGTCCTCGTCGCAGGTGAGCATGACGGTATAGTGGAGCACCTCGGTCTTGTTGGTGTAGATATAGGTCTGGGTGATGACCTGACCCGTAAGGTTCCCCTTTTTATCAAAGCAGGCGGCACGGATGGTCTTGCCCTCCCCCCGATCTACGGTGAGCTTAATGGCTTCCTTGTATTCCGTCGAGCGCTTAGTGGGGATGGAGCCATCGGTGGTGTAGCGGACGGTGTAGCCCTCGGGGGCGGTGATCTCCAGGGTCTTTTCACGGGAGGTATAGAACCCGCCCGGCTCCGAAAATACGGGAAAAATCCCCACGGCGGCCGAGCCGTCGCCGATCAGCGTATCGGGGGCTTCGGGGGTAGCGGGGGCATCGGTTTCGGCGGGGTTGGCCGGGGTATCGGGAGCCGAGGGAGCCGTGCCGTCGGGAAGCGTTAGACTTGAGCCGTCCCCGGCGGACTGGGCAGCGGAATCGGCGGGGTCTGTATCGGTGGAGTCTCCGCCGCTGCGGCAAGCGGTGAATCCTGTTGTGCCCAAAAGGAGAAGTGCCAGAAGGAGGGCTGCGGCGCGGGTGGAGCGTTTGCTGGGAGTTTTCATGGTGGAGTCTTACCTTTCCACATAGATTTTCAGTTTATTATACCACATCAAGACGGTCTTTTTGGTGACGGAATTGAAAACATTTAGAAAACTTGATAAAACATGTGGCATTTTAATTGACTTTTTTGGAAAAATACCTTATAATGAAGGTGGCATATTCTGCCGATACTCCGAGTAAAGGACGGACACGACCATGACCGTAAATCGCATAACCGCCACCGCCGACGCCATCCGCATCACGCTGGACGCGCCCATCCCCGCCGAAACCGAGCTCCGCGTGATCCCCTTCTCCCCCATCCTGGCCGATGAGGTAGAGCCCCTCACCGTTCTGGTGCCCGAAGCAGAGGGCGACACCCTCACGGTCTCCCGCTTCGCCTGTAGCCGTGACGGCGTATGCCTGTCCTACGGGGTGCAGGCAGGAGACGAGCTGCTGGAGGGCAAGCAGTACGTGGAGGCCATTACCGCTTCAGAGCGGAGCTTCCCTTACCCCGTAGTGGACACCAAGAAGGGCTTACAGGTGGTGGATTACGCCGACGCCCGCGAGCTGGGTGTACGCCATTCCGCCATCAACGTCAACGAGGGTGATTTCCTCATGCCCGCCTACGTAGAGGGGGACACCATCGAGTTCGAGCACGACGGGCGGGTGTTCTACTTCCGCAAGTCCCACGTGGAGAAGATGGACGAGACCTTCGTGGGCCTTTCCGAGATCGGCTGCGTCATTACCTTCATTCTGCTCAATTCCCCCCATTGGCGGTGCGCCATTGATCCCGCCTTCTGGGAGGTCATCAAGCATCCTGCCTACACAGGCAAGGCCGATGACGGCACGGGTCTGATCTCGGCCTTCAATCTGGTGACCGAGGAGGGCCTTGCCTACTACCGCGCCTTCATTGCCTTTCTGACCGCCCGCTACACCCGTGAGGATATGGCGCACGGCCGCGTGGTGGGTATGATCGTGGGCAACGAGGTAGACGCGGGGTACATCTGGTGCAACTCGGGCGAGATGGACATGGAGACCTACGTCCGGGAGTATGCCACCGCTCTGCGGGTGACCTGGCAGACCGCCGCCACCATCTACGCCCATATGCGGGTGTACGTGTCCCTGGATCACTTCTGGACCATGGCCATGAACGGGGAGTCTCTCCGCTACTACAAGACGAGGGATATGCTGGTGTATCTCAACGAGCTGGCCTCTGAGGAGGGCCAAATTCCGTGGCACATCGCCTTCCATCCCTACCCCGAGGATCTGAACTACCCCGACTTCTGGAACGACCGGCTGGCCACCCCCGACGACGAAGCCCCCATCATCACCTTCAAGAACCTGGAGGTGCTGGCGCGGTTCATCTACCGTCCCGAGTTCCTTCTGAACGGTGAGCGCCGCCGCATCATCCTGTCGGAGCAGGGCTTTAACTCCCATTGGACCCCCGAGAGCGAGATCCTCCAGGCCTGCGCCTACGACCGCGCCTACCGCAAGGTCATGGAGATCCCCGAGATCGATTCCTTCATTCTGCACGCCCACCACGACAACAAGGGCGAATTTGGCTTGAATCTGGGTCTGTGGCGCAGAAAGAAAGAGGGCGACGGCATGGAGGCTCCCAAGCCCATGTACTACGTGTTCAAGGCAATCGATCAAAAGGATGAGAAGGGCGTGTATCACTGGGAGCGGTATTGACGGGTAGCGTCCCCTCTCGCGCCGTAGGCGCATATCGAGTCCCGAGGGGACATATCGAGTGCCTTTAGGCACATATCGAGTCCCGAAGGGACATATCGACCAAAGGTTTTCCGTCGATATACCCCCTTTGGGGGTTCGATATGCCTGCGGCTCGATATGCACCCTTACGGGTGCGAGACTCCCTCCACCCCAAAGTTGGTTTTTCCATCATACTTCCCTGTCCCCCCGCATAGGATATACCAATTATCCATACGGAGGTCACGGGTATGTTCATTTACTCCTTCAAAGCCAGCAGTATCAAATTTTTCGGCATCCTCTGCGTTGCCCTCGCCGCCCTCATCACCCTCATCGCCTTTGTCCCCGCCTACGCGGGGAACGATACGCCCCAACCGAACGGCGGAGTGGCGGTAGACGCGCCCGAGGCGGAATCGGGGGTGACGGTATCGGTACGCTACGATAAGGTCAAGACCGCTGACGACGCGGCGCAGTTCCTCGCTCAGTTCGGCTGGGTGGTGGATGCGGGGTCTGCGGAGACCCGTGAGGTCACCATCCCTGCCGAGTTCGACAAGGTCTTTGCGGGCTACAACGAGCTGCAAAAATCCCAGGGGCTGGATCTGTCCAAGTACAAGAAGAAGACGGTAACACGCCACACCTTTACGGTGACCGACTATGAGGGCTACGAGGGGATAGTATACGCCAACGTGCTGGTATATCGGAATCGCGTCATCGGCGGGGATATCTGCTCGGCCGACGTCAGCGGGTTCATCCATGGGTTCGAGAAGCCCTCCGAGGAGTAAATTTCCATTTTTTGTTTACTTTTCTACTTTTCGTTAATTTCAAGGAACGGAGAACAGCCATGACCGACAAAACCAATTCTTACAGCTCCCTCATGGAAGCCGCCGCCCGCGCGCGGGAGTTTTCCTACTCCCCCTATTCGGGCTTTTGCGTGGGCGCGGCTCTTTTGACCTCGGACGGGCGGATCTTCACGGGATGCAACGTGGAAAACGCAGGCCTGTCTGCAACCAACTGCGCCGAGCGCACCGCCGTCTTCAAGGCGGTCAGCGAGGGAGTGCGGGATTTTTCCGCCATTGCCGTGGTGGGCGGCAGACGGGGCGAGGTCTCGCCCTTTTGCGCGCCTTGCGGGGTGTGTCGGCAGGTGCTCGCGGAGTTCTGTGCCCCCGATCTGCCTGTGATCCTGGGCACGCCGCAGGCATTCAAGGTATACACCTTGGGGGAGCTTCTTCCCTTTTCCTTCACCCCCGCTGATCTGTAAAAGAGAGGAGTGACCGCAAGTATGCGTCCATACGAGATCATCAAGAAAAAGCGCGACGGACATGAATTGAGCGATACCGAGATCCGCGCATTCATCGCGGGCTACGTAGCGGGTGAGATCCCCGACTACCAGGCCGCCGCTCTCTGCATGGCCATTTATTTCCGAGGCATGACCCCCGCTGAGACCGCTTCCCTCACCATGGCTATCCGGGATTCGGGGGACACTCTGCATTTCGAGGGCATTCACGGACTGCGGGTGGACAAGCACTCCACCGGCGGCGTAGGGGACAAGACCAGTCTGGCGGTGGCGCCCATCGTAGCCGCGCTGGGGGTCAAGGTGGCCAAGATGAGCGGCCGAGGTCTGGGGCATACCGGCGGCACAGTGGACAAGCTGGAGGCGATCACAGGCTTCCGTACCGATCTCACCACCGCCGAGTTCGAGACCATCGTCAATAAGGTGGGCATCGCCATCGTGGGGCAGAGTGCCGATCTGGCCCCTGCGGACAAGCTGCTCTACGCCCTCCGCGACGTCACCGCCACGGTGGATTCCCTGCCGCTGATCGCATCCAGTATCATGGGCAAGAAGCTGGCGGCGGACGACGACTGCATCCTTTTGGACGTCAAGACGGGCAGCGGTGCCTTCATGAAATCCGAGGCCGACAGCCGCGCTCTGGCCGAGGCTATGGTGGACATCGGCCGGCGGGCGGGCAAGCGGGTCCGCGCCCTCATCACCGATATGGACCGGCCTCTAGGTAACGCCATCGGGAATTCTCTGGAGGTGATCGAGGCCATTGAGACCCTGAACGGCCGAGGTCCCGCTGACTTCACCGAGCTGTGTGTGGCGCTGGCTACCCATATGCTGGTGATCTCGGATCGGGGTACGGTGGAGGAGTGCGAGGCCAATGTCCGCCGCGTCATGGCCGACGGGTCGGCGCTGGATACCTTCGCCGCCATGGTGAAGGCCCAGGGGGGCGATCCCGAATGGATCTACCATCCCGAGAAATTCCCGAGAGCGCCTTATTCCCGTGAGGTCCCAGCCCCCGCCGATGGCTACATCGTCTCGGTGGACTGCGAGGGCTACGGTACCGCCGCCCTGCTTTTGGGGGCGGGACGCAACCGCAAGGAGGATGTGATCGATCCCGCGGCGGGAATCCTGCTCCACGCCAAGACGGGGGATGCCGTCAAGGCGGGTCAGCCCATGGCCACCCTGTACGCCTCCCGCGAGGAGCTTTTGGACGGAGCCGAAGCCAAGCTGTTGGCCTCCACGGTCATCGGCAAAGATAAGCCCGCGGCTCGGCCCTTGATTGTCGGAGTGGTGGAATGACTCCGACCAACGGGCGCACACATAGGTGCGCCCCTACCCGTGTCACCCGACTTGAGTCCCCCGACTCAGATCACCTTCGGTAGGGGCGCACCTGCGTGTGCGCCCTTCACATTCTCATGAAATAATAATAGAAAGGACGTTTACATGGCTTCTTGGATGATCCATTTCCGCGTGGCCCAGACTATGCTGGACAGGGGGGCTTTAGGGGAGTGTCCCGAGAGGGCACCGGCCGAGGCCTTCGTCATGGGGAACATTGCCCCCGACAGCGGAGTGCCCACTCCCGAGGGCGGGTACAGCCCCGACAAGAACACCTCCCACTTCATGCGCCGCTTTGAGGATGTCCCTGCGGGGCAGAACCCTGAGCGGTGCGATCCCCACCTCTTCGCGCGGGAGTGGCTGATCCCCGTCTTGGATCGGGGGGACGAGGTAGCGGCGGCCTTCTATCTGGGGTATCTCTGCCATCTGGTCACCGACAACGGCTGGGTGCGGGACTTCATCTACCCCGCCAAGGTGCGCTTCGCCCACCTGCGCCTGGTGGACGGGGCGGAGACCCCCGAGGGGGTGGCGCGGTTCTATGCCTTTCTGAAAAAGGATTGGTACGATATGGATTTCCTGTACCTGCGCCGCCATCCCGATCTGCCCGCTTATGGGTTGTTTCTGAACGCGCCGCGATTCGATAACGGGTTCCTTCCCTTCTTCCCCGCCGATGCCTTTGAGGTCAGGAGGAGTGAGATCGAGGCCTTCTACCGCAAGGGAGTTGCCGCGGTGGAGGAGCGGGCGGTCTACATCAGCGAGGATGAGGCCGAGGCGTTTCTTCAGCGGGTCGCCGACGAGGTACTGGGAGTTTTCGGGGATCTTTTCGGTGACTTTTGTTCAAAATTAACATCCTATTCACAGATTTAGGTCGGTTTCATGGTACAATTAAAACAATCCGCCACCCCTCCCATGGGGTGGACAAAAAACGAAAAGGACTTGACGATTATGAAAAAGCTTTTGATCGCTCTTCTGCTGGTGCTGTCCTGCGTGATCCTGTTCGCCTGCGTTCAGGATGATCCCGCTACCGACACCACCGCACCCTCCGAGGACGGAACCAACACCCCCTCTAACATGCCCACCGAGGCTCCCACTGAGCCCGACGCCGATGTGACCGAGCCTGCTACCGAAACTCCTGCCGAGGATTCTACCGAAAACACCACCGAGGCGCCCGAACCCTCCCCCGTGGTGCTGTACCAGCTGGCTCCCGAAAAGAACAGTCTGATGCAGTCCTACGTCATCAAGACCGCAAACGGCAAGCTGATCGTCATTGACGGCGGTATCGACGGCGAGGGACTGGAGCGGGATCCCTATATGCCCGCCGCTCTGCGCGCCATTATGGGCGTGGACGAGGGTGAGTATTTTGAGGTGGAGGCCTGGTTCCTCTCCCACGCCCACAAGGATCACATCTATGAGCTGTCCAAGATGCTCAGAGACTACTCTGCCGAGTCCAATTATAAGATCAACAACATCTACTTTGATTTCCCCGAGTTCGGCAGCGCGGAATATGCCGGTCAGAACGGCGATATGGCGGCCTCGCAGATCAAGGAGAATCTCAACAAGTACGGCGAGGTCATCGGGGCTGCGGTCAAGGACGGCTCCACCTACTACGACGATATCAACGGTGCCGTCATCAACAGCGAGGCCGTAGCCAAGGGTCTTTCCTTTGAGATCGACGGCGTCAAGATCGACGTCCTCCAGACCTGGGATCCCGCCGACGGCACCTCCAACGTCAACGATACCTCTCTGGTGCTTCGCTTCCATATCGGCGAGCAGACCGTCCTGTTCCTGAACGACCTGGGCTCCAACGGCGGCCGCCGTCTGCTGGCCACCTACGGAGATCAGCTGAAGAGCGACATGGTCCAGATGGCCCATCACGGCCAGGCCGGTGTCAACAAGGACGTGTACGACGCCATCGACGCCGACGTCCACCTGTGGCCCACCCCCATCTGGGTGTGGAACAACGCCAACGGTATCTACCAGATCGACGACGTCCGCCAGTGGCTGTACGGCGAGACCTTCCTCACCTCCAGCGAGTACGATATCGTGTCCTGCCTGTACAAGAAGTACCCCGCCAGAAGCACCCAGGTCGCCGCTTGGGACAGGGTGTTGGACTACATGAAGGTCGAGTTCCCCTATATCGTCCCCGAGCGTCCCGAGCCCGAAACCGAGCCTGAGACCGAGCCCGAGGTGATCGAGCCCGTGGAGCATGATTACGTGAGCGAGGGCCTGGTGGCCTACTACAGCGGTACCCAAAACGACCGCGACGGACACAACAAGGACGCCGCCGTATGGGAGGATCTGGTGGGCGGTCACGATATGGCCATCACCAAGAACGCCGACAACTACTTCTCCGACACAGGCCTGCGAGCCAAGGGCGTCAAGCACAACTTCCCCGCTGCCATCGTGGACACGGTCAACGGTCAGGCCTTCACCATTGAGATCCTGCTGGGTGATTTCGTGTCGGTGGGCAACGAGTTCAACACCTTCATCAACGGCTCGGGTGACGAGATCGCCCTGTTCCGCCGCAATTCCGTAGACGAGCTGGAGCTGAAGTTCCAGATCAACGCGAGTGTCCGCATCAAGGTCAAGGACTGCCTGAACCTGTTGCAGAACAGTCTGATCACCATCACCTACGCCCAGAACGACGTGGTCCGCCTGTACGTCAACGGCGAGCAGGTGGGCGAGACCCCCACCATCAACGGCTCCCTGGGTGCGTCGGATCTCTTCATCGGACACAACGCCCAGAACAAGATGTTCGACACCACCTACCGTGCCGTCCGCTTCTACGACCGCGCGCTGACGGCTGAGGAGGTCGCGGCGAATGCTCAGGTGGACGGTGTGGCGGAAGCACCGGCCACGGAGTAATGCTTCCCTGCTTTCGATTGATCGAATGAAAAAGGTAGCCCCCAACGCGGGATTTCGCGTTGGGGGCTGTCCTTTATTATGCATCTATCAAGAAGGGGTTACATGATAATCTTCAGTTCAGCGCAATCACGGTGGTCAGTGCCTTTCGTTGTACCTCTGTGGGAGGTTTCATCTTGCCGTTGTTCAGCAGTGCCACCAGACAATGAAGCAGAAACCAGCCGTCCGAATGAAAGATGTACTGGAGCTCGTACGCCTGTACCCGTTTGAGATGATCGGGAACCGTAGAAAGAACGGCCTCGGTATAGGCGGCTTTCCAAGCATCAAACATTTGTCGATACTTGCATTTGATGCGCTCGCCTATGGACAGCAGTCTCTCTTGGATCTCCCGGGTGGACAGGATCACCACCTGCCAGGCGGCCTTGAAGCATCCGTCCGGATCTCCACAGACCTTGATATACCCCTTCTCACAGAGCCAAGCATACTCGTCCCTCGACAGGCCATCCCCCTCATACTCGCGGGCGTAGAGGGACAGCACCCGTCGGGCATCGGCACTATAGGAGGTCTCAAAGCCCTGATAGTACGCCCGCCCCGACCACAGGCTATCAATCTGCCAAAGAGTCCAGCCCTCGGATTGGTTCCACATGGGGCCGCACCAATCCTTCATGTACACGTAATCCTCGGGCAGAACCATATTGTCGGGCACCACCGATGCGTGAAAGATATTATGGGCTCCGTCAGGGCGGAGGGTAGCCACCTCCTCAAAGGAAATCGTAGCCTCCATAAGACTCTCCCCCGATCGGGCGGCGATATAGGGGATCAGTGACCACAATAGGAAATTGGGATCGGCGCGATGCGCAGAAGTCATCGTGACGGGCTCGTCGGTCTGTCCGCACCAAATGGCAGGGTCGTCCAATATTCCCGATGCGGTCAGCTCGTCGTACAGCTCGTTTGCGAACAGTTCTGCGGCTTGCTTATACATATTGTCCTTCATGGTCAAAAGCTCCGCTGTGGGCTCGCTGATGATAAAATTGACGATATACTTTCCTCCCTGTTCCCGCAAAAAACCGTATTTTTCCAAAAATTCCACCTCGGTCTCCACATAGACGGGAGAGACACCCAAATCGTCGGCGATCTCGTTGACGGTCTTGGCGGCATTGCGTACACAGTAGCTGATGTTCTGGGAGAGCGTGGAGCGAAAAAACTCATCGGTCGACATGGTTCCCGACGAGCCGTTGATGCCGTAGGAGTGGAATTTGATGGGGTTGAATTTCAGTTCACTGGTTTTTCTCACAGTATCCATACCTCGTTTCAATTCTTTTTTGGCCTCAAACAAGTGCCACTTGACGGTACCGACGGGGATCCCCAGTTCACGGGCAATATCTGCTTGCTTGCGATTTTCGAAATAGTAGGCAATCAAAATGCGCCGTTGCAGCTTGGATAAATAGGCGATCTCGCTCTGCAGGCGATGGACTGTTTCGGCCTCTTCTCGGACTTCATCCTCCGAGTAAGGGTCTGCAATCACCTCGGCTACCTCGTCCAAGGATACGCCTACCGTGCTTTTGGCACAGTCTCGGTAATAATTGCTGAGGGTGTTATGGGCAACCGTCCAGATGAATTTGCCCACGTCGGCAATGTCATTCTTAATCAGCAGCGCTCGGAACGCCCGCAGGACGATCTCCTGGGACAGATCCTCGGCGTCCTGCTCGCTTTTGCACCGTTTCAGAGCAAAGCCGAATATGGGTTTCAGGTATTCAGTTATGATCCTCTCTGCATCCTGTCTGTTCACTTGCTTGTACCTCGTTTGAAAGCTTTCATCCTTATAGACACGGGGAGTTAAAAAGGTTGGCGATTTTAGTATTTTTTTTGAATTTATACAAAAAGCATCACAGACAACCGCCGTGATGCTTTTTTGAAATTCAATCCCCTCACTGAATATCCTTCACGTCGTAGGGAGTAGTCTGATACACATAATAATTCAGCCAATTGGAATAGAACAGATTCGCGCAAGACCTCCACCGCACGATGGGCTCCCTCTCGGGATCATCGTCGGGGAAATAATGGGCGGGGGGCTCGATGGGCAGTCCCGCTTTCTTGTCGCGGAGGTACTCGTTCTTCAGGGTGTCGGCGTCGTACTCCGAGTGGCCCATGACGTAGACCTGCTTGCCTCTTGCGGTCATGGCGCAGAAGACCCCCGCCTCCTTGGAGCTGGCGACGATGCGCAGCTCGGGGATGGCCTCGATGTCCTCTCGCTTGGTGGTGGTGTGGCGGGAGTGGGGGACATTGAAGACGTCGTCGTAACCGCGGAAGAGCATGGAGCGGTTGTAGTCCAGCTTATGCTCGTAGACACCGAAGAGCTTCTTTTCCAGGGGGTACTTGGGGATGCCGTAGTGGTAGTAGAGTCCCGCCTGGGCGCCCCAGCAGATGTGGAGGGTGGAGGTAACGTGGGTCTTGCTCCACTCCATGATCTCGCAGAGCTCGGGCCAGTAGTCCACCTCCTCAAAGGGGATCTGCTCCACGGGGGCCCCCGTGATGATCATGCCGTCGTACTTCCTGTCCCTCACCTCGTCAAAGGTCTTGTAGAAGGCCAGCATATGCTCCTGGGAGGTGTGGCTGGACTTATGGGTGGCGGTCTGGAGCAGCTCCAGCTCCACCTGGAGGGGGGTATTGCCGATGAGACGGGCGATCTGGGTCTCGGTCTCGATCTTCTTGGGCATGAGGTTGAGCATAAGGATATGCAGGGGGCGGATATCCTGGGTGATGGCGCGGGTCTCGGTCATGACGAAGATGTTCTCGTTGAGAAGGGTATCCGTCGCGGGGAGAAGATTGGGAATTTTGATGGGCATGGTGACAGTCCTTTTCGTTTCGTATTCTGGGGAAAGGGCTTATTGCTTCGTAACGGTCCAGCCTACCTTCTGACTGGGAGTAGCGATCGATCGTTACTTTTATATTACCTTTATTGAATGTTTTTGGAGATCCCAAAGAACCTTTTTTCAAAAAGGTTCTTTGGCGGGTGCAGGGCAGAGCCCTGCCGTTCTTACGCTCTCAATGCCTGATCCAGGTCGGCGAGGATGTCCTCGATGTTCTCGATGCCGATGGAGAGGCGGACCTGCTCGGGCTTGACGCCGCAGGCGTTGAGCTGCTCCTCGGTGAGCTGGCGGTGGGTGGTGGAGGCGGGGTGGAGGGCGCAGGAGCGGGCGTCGGCCACGTGGACCACGATGTTCAGGAGCTTCAGGTTATCCAGGAACCTGGTGGCGGCGGCGCGGCCTCCCTTGATGCCCACCGAAATGACGCCGCAGGCACCCTTGGAGAGGTACTTCTTGGCCAAGTCGTACTGGGAGTTACCGGGGAGCAGGGGGTAGTCCACCCAATCCACGCACTCGTGGTCCCGGAGGAACTCGGCCACGGCCAGGGCGTTGGCGCAGTGGCGCTCCATGCGGAGGGCCAGGGTCTCCAAACCCAGGTTCAGCAGGAAGGCGGCCATGGGGGACATGGTGTTGCCCATGTCGCGGAGCATCTGGACGCGGGCCTTGGTGACGTAGGCGGCGGGGCCGAAGGACTCGGTGTAGACCACGCCGTGGTAGGAATCATCGGGGGTGGTCAGCTCGGGGTAGCGGCCGCCCACGGACCAGTCGAACTTACCGCTGTCCACGATACAGCCGCCCACCACGGTGGCGTGGCCGTCCATGTACTTGGTGGTGGAGTGGGTGACGATGTCACAACCGTACTCGAAGGGACGGCAGAGGACAGGGGTGGCAAAGGTGTTGTCCACCACCAGGGGCATATCATGCTTGTGAGCCAACTTGGCGTAGCGCTCGATGTCAAAGACCACCAGGGCGGGGTTGGCCACGGTCTCGCCGAAGATCATGCGGGTGTTCTCGTCCATCATGGCCTCGATCTCGGCGTCGGTCATGTCGGGGGTGGCGAAGCGGACCTCGATGCCCATCTTCTTCAGAGTGACGGCGAAGAGGTTGACGGTGCCGCCGTAAATGGAGGCCAGGGAGATGATGTTCTGGCCGGCGGAGGTGATATTCAGCACGGCGGTGAGATTAGCAGCCTGGCCCGAGGAGACCAGCATGGCACCCACGCCGCCCTCCATCTCGGCGATCTTGGCTTCGACACAGGCGAGGGTGGGGTTGGAGATGCGGGAGTACATATGACCGTCGGCCTTCAGGTCAAAGAGGTCGCCCAGGTGGTCGGCGGAGTCGTACTTGTAGGTAGTGCTCTGATAGATGGGCAGGGTGCGGGGCTCGCTGTTGCCGGGCTTGTAGCCGCCCTGTACGCAGATGGTATCAAGCTTGTAGTTGGACATGGTATTTATCTCCTGTTTTGTTGAATATTCGGAATTACGGAAATCAGTTGCTCCAGCCTTGGAGCTTGTCGCAATGGCGGAACACCTGCTTGCCTTGGGAGGTCACGCCCTCGGCGGTGAGAGTCTCCAGGGAGAGACAGCCCGAGAAGCAGGAATTGGGCAAGGATTCCACCGCATCGGGCAGGGTCACGGCAACCAGGGAGACGCAGTTCATGAAGGTCTGAACCCCCAGCTCGGAAAGGCCTGCGCCGCCTGTGAAGGTCTTCATACGGGAACAGCCGTTGAAGGCATCGTCGCCCACGGCGGTCACGCTGTCGGGGAGGGTCATTTCGGTCAGTCTCTCACAGCCGTAGAAGGCGCGGCGGCCGATTTGGATCACGCCCTCGGGCAGGCGGATCTCGCGGATGGATACGCACCCAAAGAAAGCGTTGGCCGGGATGGACTCACAGCCCTCCAGAACCGTTACGGTCATGAGAGAGACGGGGAGGTAGCCTGCGGTGAAGGTGTGGGCAGAGGCACCGAAAAGGTAGCCCAGGTATCCCGTAGCCTCGGCGGGATGGATGGCGTCGCCCTTTTCCAGGGCTTCCTTCTCCTCTTCGGTGAGGGGGTAGTCGTAGGTACAGCCGCCCACGAAGGGAAGCGTGAGGCTCTCCAGCTTGCCGCAGCCCTCCAGCATCCCCATGCCCATGGTCTGCACCGTAGAGGGCAGGGTCAGGCTCAGCAGGGTATGGCACCCCGCGAAGGCGCGCTCGCCCACGGTCGTGAGGGCCGTCCCGTCTGCGGGGATATAGGCCAGGGATTCACAGCCGTAGAAGGCGAAATTTCCGATCCCGTTCAAGGTCTCGGGCAGGGACACGACCTCCAGGCCTCGGCAGGCGTAGAAGGCGTAGTCGGGGATGGTCTCACCCTGAGTCAGATCCAGCGTGGTCAGGCTGACGGGGACGAAGGAGCCATTGGTTTCATAGGAAGCGGCCCCGAACAAGGCACCGAAATAGGGGGCATCCGCGCAGGTATACACGGGGGTACGCAGGGAGGACAGGCTATGGCAATCCTTGAAAGCACCCACGCCGATAGAGGTCACGCTGTCAGGGATGGATACGGCCTTCAGATTTCCCATACCCGCGAAGGCACCCACGCCGATGGCGGTGACGGGCTTATCCTCGATGGTATCGGGAATGACCAGAATGATCTCGCCGCCGGTATAGCCCGTGACCGTGACCTCATCCTTCTCGGTGATCTGATAGGTAAGCTCCGAGGCGGGGATGGGGGCACTATCCGCAAACAGGGTATCCAGCCGCTCAGCGTATGCGGTCGGATCGGTAAAGGTGCGGTCGTCGGTGGGATCGGGGATGGTCAAAGGCGGGAGGGTGACGACCTCGTGGGATTCGGTCTCATCAGGAGTATCGACCTGCGGAGTGCCGAAGCAGGCTGTCATACTGAGAGTCAGAGCCAAGGACAGCAAAACAGTTATGACTGCTCCCGGGCGAAAGCCCGAGCTCGGGTAGTTTTTCATGGTGATCTCCATTCCTCCGCACAGCGGCAGCACAAATATTTTTGAAATCCGACTGAAACGTTTCAGTCGAATTCAAGAGTGAAACAGCAACGATCGGCTTCATGTCTCCAAGCTTTCACGCTTTTTCTCCTTTGGAAGCCATCAAAGCAAGCAGGACGGTTCGCCCGAGCGTACCGCCTCCGTGGGACTATTCAATATTAGTATAACACAAAACCGTTTGAATTGCAAGAGGTTTTCGCACTTCCGATGCAAAATTCGGGCAAAAAAGCGCAGATCCGCCAAGCAGACGGCGGGCCTATAACGGCGCGGTCTTGGTTTGACGGATCTGCGTTTCTCGAAAAATTCCGCTTGCCCCCGGCAGGGCGGTTCATCCTACCCGCAAGCCCAGCGCGCGGGATATTCCGCGCAACAGCCCGGCGGGGGAGGAGTTCAATCGGGATGCGGGACAGGTATACAGGCAGCGGCCTCCTGCCTCCAGGAGGGAGAGCCGTCCTTCACCCACGGTCAGCAAATGCGTCTCTCCCACACGGCGAAAAATCGTGTCCTCACGGGCGCAATCCTGTGCGAGCTGCTCCAGCAGACGGCACAGCCTGTAGGTCTCGGGGGAACGGATCTCCACGAGCTGATAGGAGAGGTGGCAATGCTCCAGAAGGAAGGAGCTGGTGAACAAGGGCTTACCTCGAACCGTGTCCCGTATGGCGATGGGCGGATCCAGGTATTGCCAGGCATCCACCGAAAACAGGTAATAGGTCTCGTCGGGGTTATTCCGACTCAGCGGGACGGGGATATCCCGCCGCTTGACCACGCGGGTCTCGGTGACAGTCCCCCATCGCTTGATACCCGCCCGGCGGCTCAGTCCCTCCTCGTACAGGGCAACCTTTTCCACGGGGAGTTGATCGGGCGCGACGGTCTTGGCGGGGACGTAGTAGGCCTTGGCGTCCATACAGAAAGCGAACTGCCCGTCGCTGCGCACGGTTCCCACCAGAACGTCCGCCTTAGAAAGCTCTGCCGCCGCCAGCGCCGCATCCTCGCAGGGATCCGGGATCCGCGCGGCATCCGCCAGCAGATCGCTCAACCGCCGGGTTTCCGTAGCATGGGCTGTGGGGTTGCTGTCGGGCTTTGCATCGCTCATACCGTTTCCTCCCTCCTGCCGCCGCCGTTCAGCCCTCGGGCCTATGCGCGGCTTGCGGTCACGTATCCATTATAGCACAGAGCAACGTCTTTGTCAAGCAGACCGCCGCGAAAAGAAACGCGGCAACCGTATACCGAAAAAGCCGGGCAAGCCCCTCTCGAAAAGAGGCTCGTCCGGCTTACCAGCGGAGACGGGAAAACAGGGTGCGCCTGCTACGGCGCGGCACACGCCTCCGGCATTACGGCTCGACGACCGTAAAGTTCACCTGAAGCACCACGCTGCCGTCCGCACCGCGAATGACGGCCTTGTACTCCCCTGCCGGAAGGGGATCGTACATATGCCCGACCTGCCAGTTGCCTCGGTTGTCTCCGGGGATGTCGGTCATCTTGAAGGTGGAGCCCGCCACTACCGTAGCGGTGGCACCGGGGTACCCCTCAAAGCGCGCCCAGTAGATGCTGGCATCCTGC
Source organism: Clostridia bacterium (assembly GCA_017938885.1). Lineage (GTDB taxonomy): Bacteria > Bacillota > Clostridia > Oscillospirales > CAG-272 > CAMEON01. Next base: position 16,596 of record JAGBAS010000079.1, on the reverse strand, counting down.
CCGGGAACGAAGTTCAAGGGATAGATACAGATCTGGTCGGTGGCGATGGTACCGCCTGCGGTGATCCAGATGTCCTCGCCTACCTTGTAGGTCTCCTTATCCAGCTCGATACGGCGGGTCTCGTCGGGCTCAACAGGATCCTCGGGGGTCTGTCCCTTGGCGGTGACGGTGAAGTTCACCTGCGCCACCACGGATCCCGTATCGTCGCGGAGCACCACCTTGTACTCGCCCACGGGGAGTTGGCTGTACATATGGCCCACCTGATGGTTACCGTGGTTGTTGCCGGGGATGTCGGTCATCTTGACGGTCACCCCGTTGGGGATGACCACCGAGCCGTCGGGGTTGCCCTCAAAGCGAGTCCAGTAGATGCTGGCGTCCTTACCCGGGACAAAATCCACGGGGTAGACTGCCAGGGTATCGGTCTTAGGATTGGCCACAGGGGTGATGAGGATGTCCTCACCCTGCTCGAAAACGGTCTTGTTCAGGGTCAGCTTGCGCTCCACCTCGGTGACGTTATCCTCGTACTTGGCCTCGATGAGGTCGCCCACCCAGATGGGGTTGGTGAAGGCAAAGCCACCCATAACGTCGAAGTCGCCGTACAGGGAGGAAGCGGAGAAGACCTCCACGCGGTAGAATTGACCGTCCTGCACCTCGATCTCGCGGGTCAGCTCGAAGATATGGGTCATACCGTCCTTTGCGCTGTCGAAGAGGGTCTCCACCTTGCGCGCCTGATAGGACTCCTCGATATTGCCCGTCATGGTATAGGTATAGAGGATGACCTTGGTGAGAGGGGCGGCCTGGTCGGCTACGCGGAGGGTGAGGGTAGCCTCACCGTCGGCGGGGAGCGGCAGGGCATCGCCCATGCTCACGCCGTCAATGTCAAAGCGGATCTCGGCTCCGTTGGTGCCGTAGAAGTGCCCCTTTCGAAGGGCGTCCAGGATAGTTTCGGGGGTGATCTCCTCCAGCAGGAGGGCGTTCCCCGTGCGGCTGACGATCTCCTTGCCGTGGCCGTCGGTGTTGCTGATGCCGTAGTAGCGTTGCTCACCCTTGAGGTTGTAGCGATCCCACCACTCAAAGGCCTTTTCGGTGGCTCCCTTGGTGCTACCGTTGGCGTAAGAATCGGCGTTGTATACCTCGATGCCCGTAAAGCCCTGATAGACGAATACCTTGGTCTGGTCTGCGCCCACGCCGGGCCACTTCCAGGTGCCCGTACTGGAGAAGTAGAAGGGATGGGCGGGGAAGCAGAGACCGCCCTCGGAAATGATCTCGTCCATGAGCCTTTGCCATTCGGCGGCATCGGGGCGGTAGGCGGCCATGATCTCCCACATATGCCCCGTATGTCCGCCATCGTGGCGGTGGGGCACGCCGTACTCCAGCATATGGCCGAACTCGGTGGTGATCTCGTTGGCGGTGATGGCCAGGAAATTCTCATAATGGGCGGCGGCTTGGGAGACGGGACCCGTTTGGGTGATGTCGTAGTTGTGGTCAGTGGCGATCATGAAGGCATGTCCCTTCCCGTGAGCGGAGCCGAAGTTATCGGCTAAGGAATCCCGGCCGTCGCTGAGGGTGCTGTGGGTATGGGCATCGCCCACATAGTAGCCCTTTCCGGAGGCGACCAGGGGCAACGTCTGCGCCATAACGGTCAGGTCGCTCTGGGACAGCAGCTTCAGGTCAAAGAGCATACTGCCGCCGTCGCGGATCTTCAGATTGAAGGTAACGGGGGCGGTCTCGCCCGCTTTGACCGTGATCTTCTGCGCGGGCTCGTCGCAGGAAACAGACAGGAGGGGATGGGTCAGGGAGAGCTTGAAGATACGGTCGGAGTCGGACTCGTTATGGAGAGTGGCGGTCAGCTCCACGTCTGCCCCTGCCTTGGCCTCGCCGTTCAGCTTCAGGTCGCTGAAGTAGTATTCGGCGGCGGGATTATAGGGACGGGCGGAAGGGACGGGGGTTGCCAGCTCAGCCACGGTCTTATCATAGAGGGCGCGGACGTCGGCGGCCTCCATGACGGCGTCGTAGATAGCCGCGCCCGTAAAGACGGCGGGCGGAGCGGGGTAGTCAGTGATAACGCGGTTATAGCCCACGTCGGCACCGATGACGTAGATGAAGGGGGATTCACCGAAGGCGAACGCACCTGCTCGGACGGTGTCCTGCTCCACCCCATTGATGTAGAAACGGAGCATTTGCCGCTCGGCACTGTAGACTCCCACCAGATGGTACAGCTCTCCCACCTTGGCTTCCTCCTCGGCAAAAACGGTGGGATAGTCGCGGCTGCCGCTGTCGAACTGCTGGAAGAGGAATTTGCCGTCCTCTATGGCCAGGCCGAACATACCGTTCTGAGTGGCGGAGAACAGCGCGTGGAAGCCGTCGCCGAGGGTTTCCGTGAGCTGGACAGTGAGCTCCATGGTATAGCCATCGGTGATGGCGGCGCGAAGGGTCTCATCATCGGCATAGGCGGAAAGATCCAGTGCGGCGGACTGCCCCTCGGTGGCGGTCTTACGGTAGGCGGGGAGGGTATAGGTCTTTCCCTTGTGGGTGACCTCGCAGGAGCCGATCTCGCCTCCCGCCATCATGGTGGCGGCGTAGCCCACGGTGTCCCCCAGCTCGCGGCCGTCAAAGATACCCATGCGGACAATGACACCGTCCTTGGGGGCATATTCCACGTTCACCGAGGGATCGGGGATGTGAACGCCGTCGGGGGCGGGGGGCGTGTCAACGGGAGCCGTATCCGCAGGGGGCGTGTCAACGGGAGTGGTATCGGCGGAACCGCTTTCCGCAGGCTCGGTGCCGTCGGGAAGCTCCGCATCGGAGGAGGCAGGGGTATCGGCTGTCGTGGTGCCGGGGTTGGAAGGAGTCGGAGCGTCCTTGCAGGCTGTAAAGAGAAGGAGCACCGACAGGCAGAGCAGAAGGACCGGGAAAAGGTGTTTGGCGATGTGTTTCATGGTGATCTCCTTTCGGTGATTATTGTAGAGGGAAGCGGATAGTCTTCAGGCCTCGGGAAAGGTCTGATTCGGGTCGTGTGCCTGCCCGAAGACCTCCATTTCGCTCATTTCAATGCAGTAGCCTCCGTTCACGGTACTGGACTGCGTGAGACGGGTGGCGTAGAGGCGGATATAGCGGGCGGGGGTGAGGTCGAAGGAGAGGATACGATCGTCCTGGGTCTGGGGATCATTATCTCCCTTCACCGAAGCGACGGTCACGAAGGTCTCGCCGTCCATGGATACTTGAATTTCGTAATCCTCGGGGAAGACGTTGACGCCGTTCCAAACGTCGCGGGGCACCAGCTTGACGCAGTTGACGTCGTAGACCGCCAGCAGGTCGATGGTGATCCACTCCTTGGAGGAGGCGCGCTCGTTGCGGAAAAGCTCGGAGGCCCAGGCACGGGTATAGTCGCCGTCGGTGATGTAGCTGTGGTGGCAAGTCCATTCGGGGACGTCGGTGGTGGAAGAGTAGTCCACGACGGGCTTATGCAGAGCGAGATTCTGCCCCTCGGTGAGGCTTTCCTCGGTATACGCGGTCTTGATCTCAGCCGGGATACTGCCGTCATCGCGATAGACCATGAGCTCGCCGATATCCGAGAAGCCGTTGGTTCCCTTCAACCCCTGCACACAAATGCGCACGTAGCGGGCATCGGTATCGTCGAAGCGGAACACCGAGACATACTCGCGGGACAGGGGCTCGGTATTGGCGGCCACCTCGGTCCAGGCGCGGCCGTCAGCCGAGACCAGCAGGGTGAAGGTTTGGGGATTGAAGGCTCCGCACAGGGGGCCTACTCCTGCGGGGTAGAGGTCGATGCGGTTGATGGCGGTCACAGCCCCCAGGTCTACCGTGAGAAGCTGGGGCGTGCCGTCCTTGGCGGTGACGCGGGCGGCGTTGGCGCTGTTCACGATGCCATCGGTGAGGTTGTAGAGGTAGTGATCCTCCATACCCACCGAGGAGGTACCCGTCACGGGCGCGCGGAGGGCGAGATTTTGCTCGGTCTTGGCTGTGGTCTTGATGAAATCGCCCTCGGGAAGCTTGATGAGGACACCGTCGCCGGCGGCCAGGGTCAAGGTCAGGGTTCCGTCCTTCAGCGCGGTCTCGATGAGCTCGCCGCTTTCGTCGTCCACAAGGCAGACCTTGGTCATGCCCGTAAAGGTCAGAGTAACGGTCTGCTCCTTGGTGAAATCCTTGTTCACGACAAAAACATATTCGCCGTCGCCCTTTCTCTCCTCCATGAGGGAGATGATGACGTCAGCCTTCCCTGCCTGCACGAAGAGACCGTCGGGAATGATCTCGTACACGCCGGCGGTCTTGATGCGGCTGTGGTAGACGTAGGTCGCGTCGCAGGCGGCCAGGTGGGTGCCGATGGCGTGGATCTTCTTGTTGATCTTGACCACCTCGTGGTAGAGCTCGGTGGGCTTGTTATCCTTATCCAGAATCGCATCGGTGTAGTTGCCCTCGTCGGCGGTGGGGGAACCCCAGGTGAAGAACTTGATCTCCTTGATGCCGTAGGCCAGGGCGGCCATCATGTTGTAGCGGAGATCAGCACCCGAGGGACGGCGGTAGCCGCCCGCCATCCCCACCGACTGAACGTAGACGGCGGTATTGGTGTTGGTCAGCAGTCCTGCCACGCGAAGATCCTCGTAGTTGGAAAACAAGCCGTGCTCGTTGACGCCGCCTCCTTCGGGGAAACAGTAGCAATCCATGGAGAGGGTGCCGCCGTAGGTCAGCAAACCGCCGTAATCACAGAGCTGTCGGATATAGACATCGCGGGAGGGGTAAGCGGCACCCGGGAGGAAGTTGACGTTGACGTAGGCATCGGGGCAGACCTCACGGAAGATATTTTCGGCGCGGGCGTAGGGCGTGGGATTGTAGGGCTCGTCAATGATGAAGAAGCCGCCAAATCCCGGAAGATCCTTGTACTTCTCGGCCAGCTTGCGAAGCTCCTCGTCGGACTTGTTCGCGGCGTTCTGCACGTCGTAGTCGCGGGTCAAAAGCTTAAGCCCGTAGCGGTCGGCATCCTCCATGGCCGCCTTGTACCACTGATAGGTATGGTCGGTGGCCACCCAGAGGCGGTTGACGTAGACGTGGGACATGATATCGATGTCGGCATCCTTGCAGAGCTGCATCATTTCGTCACGGAGCTCCCGGGTCATCATGGGGATCAGATAGGCGTTCAAGGTGATGTTCTCACACATGGGTGTCTCCTCTCGTGCGGGGGTTTGGTCGGGGGCCACCACGACGGGCTGTGTCTCGGGGGAAGCCGTATCGGGCGGTGCGGTCTCAGAGGGCTCCGTATCGGAGAGTGTGGATTCCTCGGAGGGAGAAGACGCGGGCTCAGAGGCTCCCTCTCCGTCCTGCGTCATGACGGGATCATGGCCCAACGGAGGCTTTTCGGTACAGGAAGCCAGGCCTGCCAGCAGGGTCAGGCACAGGCAGAGCAGGAGAACCGCCGAAAGGCGGAGAAAAAGCAAGGGTCGCATACAGCACCTCCTATAAAAAATATGGGTTAGCCAATGGATCATTCCGCACGAAAAATCCATCATCTACCCATATTTTATCATAGGGATTGCACAGAGTCTATAACGAAATCGACCTACGTTGTCACGATTTCAACAAGCCTTGCCGGTATTCGGTGGGGGTGATCCCATAGAGGCGGCGGAAGGTCTTGGAGAAAAAGCTGTGGGAAGCGAAGCCGCAACGCGCCGCGATCTCCGACAAGCTCAGATCGCTTCCCACCAGAAGGGCGGTGGCTCGCTCCATGCGGCAGGCCATCTGGTATTCCTTGGGGGTCTTGCCCGTATACCGCTTGAAGCGGCGGATGAAGTTGTTTTGTTCCATGTAAAAACGCGCGGCCAGGTCGGATACACGAAGCTCCTCGCTGCATTTTTCGTTGAGGATCACCATCGCCTCCCGCACCCAGGCCGGGTATCGTCCATCGGGGGGACGTTCGCTTTCGGCGCAGCGTTCGTTGAGGGCATCGGTAAGGAGCCGGGTGATAAGCAGATTGACAGTCAGCTCGGCAGACAGGCGGGGATCCTTCAGATTATCGGTGATGCGGTCCAGCAGCTCCACGTAATGACCCACATCCTTGGGACGGATGATCTCCAAACCGCCACGATTCCAAAGGGCTTCGTACTGCTCGCAAAAGGCCCCCGCGATATTGACGAAGCAGAACCGCCAATCGTCGGTCAGACTGCTGACACGGCCGGGGAGGGTACTGCTGACGAAGGTCACGTCCCCCCGCTCCACCCGTCGGGTCACGCCGCGGTAGGTGATCTCCCCCGCGCCGCTGACCGTTACGAAAAAGCAGTAGGCGTCGAATCCTTCTCGAAAGTAGGAGAAGCCCCGCCCCTCGCGGTATTTTCCGGTTGAGCGCGCCGTAAAGGGGAGCTCTATTCCCTGAAGGCTCCTGCGGTACAGCACGTCCACGGGGGTCTCGATGCTGTCCATGCTCAGGGATTCCTGGGGAGGACGGGTTGGCTCCTCGCGGGCTTCGGTTTCGGGGTTGGGTTTATTCTCAGGCATAGATACACCTCCTTGCGTTGAGCAGATATCCGGGGTATCACGGGTTTCATTCATTATAGCATGAACCGAGGATTCTGTCAATGGGGAGGCGGTCGGAAGGGGAACCCTACACTCAGAGGAGTCCAATTACGCAAACACATCGTCCTCACCGTCGAATTCGTCGTCAATGACTCGGCTGGCAGCAATATTTTCGCTCAGATTCAGGACGATCACATCTGCTTCGGGCTTGATATGGGTGAAGCGAATTTGAGCAGCGGTGTGGGCGGGGTTGAGCGTGGCGTAATAGTTCATGGCAAGGGTTTGACCAAGCTGCAAGGAGGCACCGGTGAGCTTGGTCTCAACCGCCTCACCGAGAAAATGGATGGTGGCGTTGAGGAGTGGGGCATTCCGCCACTCCGTAATTTCTATAGCATTCCACTCAGCTTCAGTACCGCAAAAGTACACATCCGTTAAACTGTTGCAATTATAGAATGCCCCTACACCAAACGTCTACGCGACCTCCGCGAAGACCATGACATGACGCAGCAAGAGATTGCCGAAATCCTCGGCACCTCCCAAACCATGTACGCCCGCTACGAGCGTGGTGCCAACGAGCTACCTATCCGGCATTTGCTCACCCTCTGCAACCACTACGGAGTTTCCGCCGACTACATTCTGGGGCGCACGAATAATCCCAAAACCAACAGATGACCGCCATGTGACATCCGCACAGGCGGTTTTTTATGCCGTCATAAAAAAACACGCAGACCATACCTTCCGGCAAAGTCTGCGTGCTTCGGTTCGCTTTATACCAAACCGCTTTTGGGGTACTTGTGTGGAGTACTGCCTTAGCGGCGATCATGGACAGGGGGGTTTTATGTTCACTGTATGGAAACCGCATTTGGCTGTGCGGACAACAGCACCCGTATCTGTAATTCGATAAAGCACGTCCCGTATGGGACTGGGTATTTCCGTTTGAGCCCGGCAATCACTTGGCGTAATCGGTGGCGCGGCTCTCGCGGATGAGATTGATCTTGATCTGGCCGGGGTACTTGACCTCTTCCTGGATCTTTTCGGCCATCTGACGGGCGATGAGGGGCATATCCTCGTCGTGCACCGAGTCGGGGCGCACCATGACGCGCAGCTCTCGACCGGCCTGGATGGCGAAAGCCTTTTCGATTCCGGCGAAGCCCTCAGCGATCTCCTCCAGCTTCTCCAGACGCTTGATGTAGTTCTCCATGTCCTCGCGGCGGGCTCCGGGACGGGCGGCCGAAATAGCGTCGGCGGCCTGGACCAGAACGGCGATGACGGTCTGGGGCTCTACGTCTCCGTGGTGGGCCTCAATGGCGTGCACCACGTCACGGTTTTCCTTATACTTCTTGGCGGCGTTGACGCCGATCTGCACGTGAGAACCCTCCACGTCGTAGGGGAAGGCCTTACCAATGTCGTGCAGAAGTCCTGCTCTGCGGGCAAGGACGGGATCCACGCCCAGCTCCTCCGCCATGATGCCTGCCAGGATGGCGACCTCAATGGAGTGCTGGAGCACGTTCTGACCGTAGCTCGTGCGGTAGCGAAGACGACCGAGCAAACGAACCAGGTCGGGGTTGATGCCATGGATGTTGACTTCGAAGGTTGCGCGCTCGCCCGCCTGCTTGATGGCGGCGTCCACGTCCTTCTTGGCCTTCTCCACCATTTCCTCAATACGGGTGGGATGGATGCGGCCGTCTGCGATGAGCTTCTCCAGAGCCAATCTCGCCACCTCGCGGCGGATGGGGTCGAAGCCCGAAATGGTGATGACCTCAGGGGTATCGTCGATGATGAGCTCCACGCCCGTCAGGGTCTCCAGCTTCTGGATGTTGCGGCCTTCACGGCCGATGATGCGGCCCTTCATTTCCTCGCTGGGCAGAGTCACCGAGGATATGGTGGACTCGGCGACGAAATCACCGGCGCATCGCTGAATGGCCAGAGCCATGATGCGGCAAGCCTTATCGTCGGCCTCCTCACGGTACTGAGCCTCCAGCTCCACAATACGCTGTGCCTGCTCGTGGCGGATCTGCTCCTCCAGCTCGGCCACCAGCTCGGCCTTAGCCTGCTCGGCGGTATAGCCGGATACCCGCTCCAGGGTGAGCTTCTGCTCCTCCAGGGTAGCGTTGATCTGCTCGCGCACGGCATCGCATTCCTTGAGCTTTCGATCCAGCTGCTCGTTCTTCTTATCCAGCTGCTCGCTCTTCTTGTCCAGGTTCTCTTCCTTTTTCGAGAGACGGGACTCGGTGCGGGACACCTCGCTTCGCCGCTCCTTGATCTCCTGCTCCATGTCGTTTTTCTGGCGCATGATCTCTTCCTTGGCGGAGAGCAGGGCTTCCTTCTTCAGGGTCTCGGCCTGTTTTTCGCCCTCGGCGACCAGCTCACGGGCCTTCTGCTCGGCGGTACCGATCTTGGCCTCAGCCACGTGCTTGCGGTAGAGGATACCCACCAAACCGCCTGCGGCCAGGCAGACGACACCCACGATCACCACGATCAAAATTGTAATCGGATCCATGTATAACACCTCCTTTTCATGAAAATAAATCAAGACCCCCGCCCGTTCCGATGAAAGACGGGCGGGGGTCATCTTATATTATACACAGAAATTGTTGATTTGTCAAGAGAGTTTATGACTTTACAGGGCTAAACCGTACTATTTTGTGAAAAAATATTCCAAAAATTCACCCAAAGGTCACAAGGATTCCGATCCCGCCAGCTCTGTGAGCACCGCGCAAACCAAGCGGTACGTCCGCTCCACAGAGGGAATGGACAGCATTTCGCGGGGGGTGTGGATGTCCTTCATGTCGGGGCCTACCGAAATAATGTCCATCTCCCCCAGCTTGTCGCAGAGGATTCCGCACTCCAGTCCTGCGTGGATGACCTCCACCTTGGGGGTCATGCCGTACAGCCGCTCACTCACGGCCGTCCACAGGTCGCGGAGAGGGGAGACGGGGGCGTAGTCCCAGCCGGGGTAGCGGGCGCGGTGGGCGGCGTTTTCACCGTCCCCGGTGCAAGCGAGAGCCAGCATTTCCAGCTCCCGCTCAGAATCGTCCAGGTGGCTGCCCGATGCAGAACGGGTGGACATGGAGAATTTGACGGCGGTGGGCTTCCCTTCCCCGTCGGTGATGGTCTTAATAATGCCCAGGTTGCGGGAGTGAGCCACCAGACCCTTCACGTGGGCAGACATGGAAAGGACGCCGTCACGGACGAGGGTGAGTAGAGACAGGACAGCATGGGTCGTCTTGTCATCCATGGACAGAGCGGAAGTCTCGGGCAGGATTTTGACGGTACAGGTAAAGGCTTTATCGGCGGAGATCATGTTGGGTTCGGAGCGGAGCTTTTCGGCCTCGGCCTTCACGTCACGAGCGAAATCCTCGGCCCGGGCGGTGTCGCGGAGATCAACTGTTACGGTGCAATCACGGGGGATGGCATTGTCCTTACCGCCGCCGCTCACCAAGATCAAGCCGAAATCATACTTCTCATTCAACGCAAGGAGGATGCGCCCCATGGCCTTGACGGCGTTGGTGTGCCCCTCGTGGATCTCCACACCCGAGTGACCGCCCGAGAAGCCGTCCAAGGTCAGAGTGACCGCCACACCTTCGGCAGGCTCACCGGTAACGGGCACCGTAATATCGGTACGCATACCGCCCGAGCAGCCGGCAGTGAGGACACCCTCAGCCTCGCTGTCCAGATTAATCATGGTTCTTGCGGTCGCCCCTGCGGCGGCGGGATCGAAGGCCCACGCGCCCTCCAACCCCGTCTCTTCGGAAACAGTGAACAGGCATTCGATGGCAGGGTGGGGCTCAGGGGGACTGTCCAGAATGGCCAGCATCATGGCCACGGCAATGCCATCGTCGCCCCCCAGGGTGGTGTCGGTGGCCGAGATCCAGCCCTCGGCATCGACCTTGAGCCGGAGACCGTCGGTGGCGAAATCGTGGTCAGAGTCGGCGGTCTTTTCCCCCACCATGTCGGTGTGACCCTGGAGCATGACGGCGGGGGCAGACTCGTACCCGATGCTGGCGGGGAGCTTGATGAAGACGTTATGGACGGAATCGCGGTAGCAGGAAAGGCATCGGTTCTTGGCGAATTGCTCAACGTAGTCGGCGATGGCACGCTCGTCCCCTGAGACGTGGGGGATGGCGCAGATATCCTCGAAGAAGGAGAGGACGGACGCGGGCTCGTAGCCCGAGAGGATGGGGGTGGGATCAGACATGATATTCTCCTTATATGGTATAATGCAAGGGTTCAGCGCAGGAAATCTCCCATGGAGATGGTGCCGTCCTCCTGCCAGATGCACTCGGCAATCTCCAGGTATTGCTCACCTCGGCCGCGATAGGTGGCCAGAGACAAGTACCACTTACCGCCGTAGGAGAATACCTCGGTACAGCAGGTGGCAACGAGGAAGTTTTTGTCGTCGGGCAGGACTGTCCAGCCCTTCAGGGGGTAATCCGAGACGGCGTAGCAGGTGCCAAAGCCGCAGTTGGTGTAGAACAGGTAATATTTACCGTCCTTTTTCATGACGTAGGGGGATTCGGCGTTGGAGCGGAGGTTGGGGACGGTGATGAAGCCCTCCTCCTGCCAATGGATGAGGTCGCGGCTGGAGGCGGCTCCCACACAGGCGCGGCGGGTGCCGTCCTCGGCGGGGTAGGTAGAGCAGTAGTACATATAGAAGGTGCCGTCGTCGTCCTTGAAGATCATGCTGTCACGGCAATCCGACCATTTTCCCGCGTCCCAGCCGCACCAGTCCCCCGCCGTCCAGACAGGCTGACGGCTGACCTTCTCCCAATGGTAGAGGTCGTCCGACACCGCCAGCATGATGGCCTGGGCGACGTGGAAGTTCACGCCTGTATAGAACATCCAGTAGCGGCCGTCGTGTTCGACGACAGCGGGCGACCAGACCTGGTAGTCGTCGTGGCCCCCTGCCTCGGCGGTCAGGACGGGGGGATGGATGTCCCAATGGAGAAGGTCTGTGGTAGTGGCGTGGCCGATGGAGTCCACGAAACGTTGATCCCAGAGGTAGCCAATGTAGCCGCGGTTATAGAACAGGTGGAGGACCCCGTCCTTCTCGATGAAGGAGTGGTCGATGAGGGAGCCGCCCGGCTCGGCAAACTGACCCCGCAGGGGCTGTTCCCCCCGCTCCAGGGCTTCCAGATGCTCGTAGGCGCGTTCCATCAGGGAATCGTGGGTGAAATCGTTGCCCGCCCAACCGAAGCGGCCGGCAGGGTTACAGCCCTCGGCAATATCCTTGGCGCGGTTGGCCAGGGCATCGATGGCGGCTACGGCGCGGATACAGTCGGGGTCATCGCTCTTGCGGTAGGGGGCGGTGCGCAGGCGGATGTCGCAGTATTGCTTGTAGTGATCCATACATACCTCCTAATATGAACGGTTGTGGATGAAAAAGAGGAAAGAGCTGTTTGAATGCTTCTTTCCTCTCCTTTATTTGTATCAGGATTTAACTCTGGACGGCAGGGTGACTACACCCTCGGGCATACCGCCGATGTAGGGCAGGAGGCTCCCCGCGCCCAGGACGGTACTGCTGATGGGTTTTTTGGCCACGTAGGCGGGAATGCCCGTGACCCGCTCGATGAGGCGGTCCAGACCGCGAAGCAGGCTTCCGCCTCCGGTCAGAACCATGCCCTTTTGCAGGATGTCTCCCACCAGCTCGGGGGGGGTCTGCTCTACGACCGAGCAAACCGAATCCAGAATGGCGGTGATGGGCTCGTACAGGGCCTCAATCATCTCGCGGGAGCTGATGAGCACCTCCTTCTGGTAGCCCTCGGTCAGGGAACGGCCCGTGACCTTCATGTAGGAAGTCTTTTTATGCTCGTAGACGTCGCCGATATTGATCTTGATGTCCTCGGCGGTGCGCTCGCCGATGAGGATATTGTAGCGGCGGCGGAGATAGCTCTGGATGGCCTCGTCAAACTTATCGCCGCCGATGGGGATGGAATCCGCCACCACAACGCCGCCCATGGAGAGCACCGCAATGTCGCTGACACCGCCGCCGATGTTGACCACCATACTGCCCACGGGGGATTTGATATCCAGTCCCGCGCCGATGGCGGCGGCCTTGGGCTCTTCAATGAGGTAGGTGCGTCTCGCGCCTGCCTCGCGGGAGGCCTCCATGACGGCACGCATCTCCACCTCGGAGATTCCCGTCGGCACGCAGATCAGCACCCGAGGCGGGATCCACACCTTACCGCAGGCGCGGCGGATGAAGTAGCGGAGCATCTGGAGGGTGACCTCGTACTGGCTGATGGTGCCGTTCTTCATGGGGCGCAGGGCGTCGATGTGGTCGGGGGTACGTCCCAGCATTTCCATGGCATCCTGGCCCACCTTGACCACCCGATCGGTGGAGACGTCGATGGCCACCACAGAGGGCTCCTTGAGGACGATGCCCTGTCCTTGGACGTAGACCAGCACCGAGGCTGTTCCGAAATCAATGGCGATATCCCGCGTAAATTTCTCAAGCACCGTACTCACCTCGCTCTCATGATGGTCTTGGAATGCGGAAACAGTATTCCACTGTATATCTTGATATAGTATAGCACAATTCTCCCCAACTGTCAAGGGGTTTTTTGTTTTTTACCGTGGTTGTGGGATTCTTGCGGCAAAGATCAGCCTCTTTCCAGGCGGCAGGCGAGTCCCGTATAGCGGAGAGTTTGGCGGTTATTGTCCACCATGGTGCGGACGATATCCTCTCGCCCTACCAGGATCACCATACGGCGGGCGCGGGTGACGGCGGTGTAGAGGAGGTTACGGGTCAGGAGCAGGGGCGGGGCGTTGTACGCGGGGATGATGACGAAGGGGTATTCCGAGCCCTGGCTCTTGTGGACGGTAACAGCCCATGCGTGCTCCAGCTCGTCCAGCATCTCACCGGTGTAGGTAGCCTCCTTATCGTCGAAGGACACCACCATTTCGCCCTCGGCGGTGTCGATGAAAACCACGGTGCCGATGTCACCGTTGAACACACCGTTGCCGATGGTCTGATCCACGCCGTTTCCGCTCTCCCATTCGATGTCGTAGTTGTTCTTGGTCTGCATGACCCGATCGCCTACGCGGAAGACGGTCTCGCGGTACTTCAGCTCCCGCTTTCCCTTAGCAGGGGGATTGAGGGCGGCCTGGAGACGGCGGTTGAGGTTCTCGGTGCCTGCTTCCCCCTTACGGGAGGGAGAGATGATCTGGATGCCCCCCTCGGTGGCCTGGCCGTAAGCACGGGGAAGCCGGGTCTCGATGAGCTCCACCACGGTATCCGCGATCTCGCGGTCATAGCGGCGGGGGAGGAAGAAAAAGTCGTTGTTTTTGACGGTCAGATTAGGGAATTCACCCTCGTTGATGGCGTGGGCGTTGGTGACGATGAGAGACTGTCCTGCCTGGCGGAAAATCTCGGTCAGACGCACCGTGGCGAAGCGGCCGCTGTCGATGAGATCGTTCAGCACCCGTCCTGCCCCCACCGAGGGAAGCTGGTCGGCGTCCCCGATGAGGATGAGCCGTGCGCCGGGCTTGACCGCCTTACAGAGGGAGCACATCAGCGCGTTATCCACCATGGAGGCCTCGTCCACGATGACCACCGCTTCCTCCAGAAGATCCTGCTCGCCCCTGCGGAAGCGGCTGTGTCCCGAGCCCTCCTCGAACTCCATTTCCAGGAGACGGTGGATGGTCTTAGCCTCCATGGAGGTGGACTCGGAGAGCCGCTTAGCCGCCCGTCCCGTGGGGGCGCAGAGGGCTACCGTCATGTCCATGGAGCGGAAAATGCGCAAGAGGGCGTGCACCACCGTGGTCTTACCCGTACCCGGGCCGCCCGTCAAGAGCATGACCCCGTGGGACAGCGCATCCACGATGGCCTGCTTCTGGCCTGCGGCGTAGGACATTCCCTGCTCTCGCTCCTCACGGGCGATAAAGGCACCCACGTCCCCTGCGTTCACAGCCGGGCAGAGCTTGTCCAGCAAAAGGAGCTTATCCGCGATATACTTTTCCTGTCGGTCGGTGGCGGTGTCGTAGATATAGTGCTCCCCCCGGAAGCGATGGGCAACCAGTCCTCCCAGCTCCAGCTGGGCGTCGATGGCGGCGGAGACCTTCTCTCCATCGGTGCGGAGGAGCTGAGCGGCGGCCTCGGTAAGCTTTTCGCGGGGGAGGCAGACGTGACCGTTACGGGCGGCGTTGGAGGTGAGCAGGTATTTGACTCCGCTCATGAGGCGGTCCTCGCTCTGGGGATCCAGCCCCAGAGACATGGCCATCCGGTCTGCCCGCTCAAATCCGATGCCCTCTACCTCGTCGCAGAGGCGGTAGGGATTCTCCTTGGCGACGTCCACCGCCGAAGAGCCGTACTGCTTGTAGATGCGCACCGTCATAGCGGCACCGAAGTAGTCCCGGAAGAACATCATAGCCGAGCGGATCCCGGCCTTGGCCTTGAAGTCCTCGGCGATCTCGGCGGCCTTTTTGCGGGAGATGCCGGGGACATCAGACAGCCACTCGGGGTGGTTCTCCATGACGTCCAGAGTCTCGTCGCCGAATTGCGCCACGATGCGCTCGGCCAGCTTGGGGCCCACGCCCTTGACGGTGCGGGAGGACAGGTAGCGCAATATGGCCGCTGCATCAGCGGGCATATCCCGCTCGTACTGCTCTACCTTGAACTGGCGACCGTACTTGGGGTTGTGCACCCAGTTGCCCCACAGAATGAGGCTGTCTCCGTCGCTGATGTAGGGCATGACTCCGCAGGCGGTGACGACGTCGTCCTCCAGACCGAAGTCCAGGACGGTGTAGCCGTTGTCCTCGTTGGCGTAGATGATGTGCTCCACTGTGCCCTTGAGCCGGGTCAAATCATCCTTGGGAGACGCGGCGGGGGGCTCGACAGGGTCTTTTTGGGGGGAATAAGGCCGGTTATACACGGGACGCTCCTCCTTTCTGTGGAATTGAGTCGGATCAAAGGATCACGGGCGGGGCTCATGCTTTGTCAAGCTGATCGGCACGTTGTATTTTTCGGCGATCTCGGCGTACTCGTCGAACAGGCGGCCTTCCTCCCCCAGTTGCCCCTCCAAAAGCGACGGATCCAGCACCAGCATCACCCGTTTTCCCCGTCCGAAGGGGGCACGGCGGGCTTCGCAGAGCAGCATATCCAGCTCAGCGGGGGACAGGGGCTCGGTGATGATGACGGCGGTGGCCAGCTCACGGGGGACAAGCAGGACCTCAAACAGTCCGTGGAGGATGCCGTAAAAGCCAATGACCGACAACGCGGCAACGACGACTTGGAATACAGTTTCTTTCACGCTCATATACGACCTCCGGAAATGGTTTCGGTAATCAGTATATGAGGAGGATGGGGGCAGGGTGAACGGGCTTCAAATTTGGGCTTGTCCGTCCGTTTCATTGCTATTCCCATGCGGTGTCATCCGCAAGCGGATGCGGGGGACCGCGAAGCGGTGGATGAGGAGAGCGAATTACAGTTCGGTGTCGGGTGAAAATCCTCTTTGCACACCAAGGGTTTCAGTTTACATCCGCATGAAAAACTCAGTCCGCTCTCCTCATCCGTCGCCTTCGGCACCACCTTCCCCGCCGGGGAAGGCTAATGGACGTGGACACCTCCCTGACAAACTCCAATTTTCCCATCGCAAAAGAGCCACAGGGACGGCACCGATACGGTACCGTCCCTTGGTGACGGGAGGATTACAGCAGCTCGGCCTTCAGCACCTCGGCCAGGTCGGTTGCCTCCCAGGGGGCGTTCAGATCCTCGCGGCCCATGTGGCCGTAGGCGGCCAGGTCGCAGTAGATGGGACGGCGAAGATCGAACTTTTGAATGATGGCGGCGGGACGGAGGTCAACGTGCTTCAGCACGGCCTCCTGGATAGCGGCCTCGGCGACCTTGGCGGTGCCGAAGGTGTCCACCAAAACAGACACGGGCTTGGCCACGCCGATGGCGTAGGCAACCTGGACCTCGCAGTGGTCGGCCAGGCCTGCGGCTACCACGTTCTTGGCGATGTAGCGGGCGGCGTAGGAGGCGGAACGGTCCACCTTGGTGGGATCCTTACCCGAGAAGGCGCCGCCGCCGTGACGGGCGTAGCCGCCGTAGGTATCCACGATGATCTTGCG